>CAKZWP010000021.1:0-5723 GCA_937921845.1 uncultured Sulfurovum sp. | reverse complement strand
GTCTGTCCATCTTTTTTCAAAACTCTTGTCACCGGATTGTAAACAATGTCATTAAGATAAAGTGAAACATCCTCTTTTTGGTATTTACGTTTAATACGAATCAGCAGTTCTTCGGGGTCAAAAGGTTTTTTGATATAGTCTTCTGCTCCTATAGCAAAGCCTTTTGAAATAGAATTGATGTCTGTAAGGGCTGTAATGTAGATAGCGGGCGTTTCATCTCCTGCATCTTTCAGTGAAGAGAGTACGTCAAAACCACTGACCTCAGGTACGTTCACATCCAAAATGTACAGATCATATTTCTGTTCGAACGTTAGGTCAAATACTTCTGGTCCACGATGTGCCACATCTACCTGATACCCCTCAAGTTCCAGGAACTCTCTTAGGCTATCACATAAAATCTGGTCATCTTCAAGTAATAGTATCTTCATCATATTACAGTATACAACAGTAATATTAAGAAAATATTATATTAAGTTATTTCTTTTTTTTAGGGGTTTTGAGCACAATAAAAAATGCGACTAAAATTAACCCATAGACTACATAATAATATATATTGTCACTTTGTGGCATTAGCTGACCTCCATAATCATATCTTGGCTTTTTACTATGTTTAATCGTTTTTCTATATTTTTCACATCGCTTTCATCAGAGATGATGATAGGGGTAACGATGTCTTTTGCATGTTCACGGATATACGCTAGATCAACGCGAATGACCGGGTCTCCGGCTTTGACTTCATCACCTTCATTGGCAAGACGTTCAAAACCTTTTCCCTCAAGTGCTACAGTCTCTAAACCTATGTGTACCATTACCTCTAAATCTTTTGTACTTTTAATACTATACGCATGGTTTGTAGAAAATATTTTTGTGATCGTCCCGTCTATAGGTGCTGTAAAAGTATCTGACATAGGTATAATCGCTACACCATCACCTACAAGTTTTTGTGAAAACACATCATCATCCACACTCTCAAGTGCTACAACTTGTCCATCTACAGGTGACTTTATCTCTCTTATTTTACGTTTTAAAAATCCAAACATCTATTTACCTTTTATACTTTACTTCACCGCTAACTATAGTTGATATGATACTAAAATTTTCATCAAAGATGACTATATCTGCATCATAGCCTTTTCGTAGTTCACCTTTAGGGATGCCCAGTTTACCTGCTGGTATTTTTGTTACACTGTTAATAATTTCAACGAGACTCATCGAAGTATGTGTTCGCATATTTGACAATGCATCATTCATCTTCAGTACAGAACCTGCAAGCGTTCCATCTTCCAAGACTGCCTTGCCTTCATCTACCTCAACGCTCCTACCACCTAGATCATACGTACCACATTTCATACATCCTGCCCGCATAGCGTCTGTGATAAGTATGAGCTTCTCTTTTTTGACTTTCTGTACCAGTTCAAGTGTAGTCGGGTGTGTATGCACTAGATCAGCGATGATGTCACAGGTCACATTAGAATCAAACACTGCACCCACAATACCCGGTTTTCTATGATGATAGGGGTTCATGGCATTAAACAGATGTGTTACATGAGAGATGCCCCAGGCAAAACTCTTTTTACTCTCTTCATAACTTGCATCAGAATGCCCGATACTTAAAATGACATGCGGATACTCTTTTGTCAATAGCTTTACAAAATCTTCTGCACCCTCTATTTCAGGTGCCAGTGTGATCATTTTTACTTCTTGCATATAGTTTTCTATCAATGCCATATTTGGTGCTTGAACATATTCTTTATCTTGTGCACCATGTTTGGATACATTGATAAAAGGTCCTTCAAGATGAATGCCTAGTACCTGTGCTCCACTAACCTTTGCAGTATGTAGTTGAATGTTTTGTAAAGCCTTGTCAATATCTTTATTTGACATCGTCATGGTCGTAGCCAAAAAAGAAGTGGTCCCTGTTTGAAGAAGGGTTGAAGAGATCGTTTCCAATGCAACAGGTGTGGCATCCATCACATCTGCACCACCACTGCCATGTATATGCAGATCTATAAACCCTGCACTGACATAAGCACCATTGGCATCAATGGTTTCAATATCTGTAAGATCTATCTCCTCTACGATATTGACAATCTTATGGTCAAATAGAAGTACTTTGTCTTCAATGATCTTATCATTTAAAAGTATTTTTGCATTGAGGATAGCTTTCATCTTGCTATTCTCCTTCCCTAAGACTCTCTTTTAGTACACGTTTAAGTACTTTCCCTGTAGCATTTTTAGGGAGTGCTTTAATAACATGAATTTGTTTTGGTATCTTATAGTTTGCCAGATGATCTCTCATATGTTTTTTTAAACCTGGTTCATCAAGTGCCTCTGCACCCTCTTCAAGTTCTATATAGACAACAGGCACTTCTCCACTCTTCTCATCATTAATGCCGATAACAGCAGATGCACCTACACCATCAAATACATCTATGACTTCTTCTGTCTCACGAGGATAAATATTGATACCTTTTGAAATGATAAGATCTTTTTTTCTGTCTACAATGAACAAAAACCCTTCATCATCCATATATCCTACATCACCCGTAAGCAACCAACCGTTGATAATGGTCTCATCTGTTGCTGTAGGACGATTCAGATACCCTTGCATCACATTATCACCTTTGACGATAATATCTCCTATAGCACCACGATGTACCTCATTCATATCTTCATCTACGATCTTTATTTCATAACCATACAATGCTGTACCTACAGAACCCGCCTTTTGTTTTTTAAAGGTATTCATACTCACAGCAGGGCTTGCTTCACTCAGTCCATACCCTTCGAGTAAAGTTGCCCGTTTAAACTTCTTTGCCATTGCATCAAGTGTTTTAGGCTGTAATGCTGCCGCACCTGATATAAATGCACGTAAATTGTTAAACCACATAAAATACCATGGAAGTTTTGCTTTAGCTAAAGCATTATAGACATCGGGAATACCAAAGAAAAGGGTTACACGCTTGAGTAATGTTTGTTTAAAGATATTGGAAAAAGGTTGAATCGATTTGATGATAACGATGCTCATTCCTACATACATAGGAAGCATGATAGCTATAGTAAAAGTAAAAGAGTGGAACATTGGTAAAAAAACGATCCCTCTGTCTTTAGGTTTTACCTTAATTGTTTTCTCTCCGGAACGTGCATTTGAAAAGATATTTTTATGGCTTAACATTGCTCCTTTAGGTTTGCCTGTCGTTCCTGAAGTATAGATGAGGACTGCAGTGTCTTCCAATGCTGTAGGGGTATGTGCTACAGATAATTCCGTCTTTAACGCTTCATCAAAAGCGTAATGCTGTTCCCCCTGAGCACTGTTCTCGCCTTCCCATACAATAAACCTGCACAGGTTACTTGCTTTACTGCTGTTGACAACCTTGTCATGAATAGCGGAAGCCATAAGCACCGAAGAACCACTGTCTTCTAAAATATACGTCAGTTCATCTTCTTTCAAAAAGGTATTGATAGGTACAACAATGGCCCCTAACTTTGAGGCAGCAAAGATCGTATAGATAAATTCCGGAGAGTTACGTAAAAAAAGTGCGACCTTGTCACCTTTTTTTACGCCTTTGTCAGCAAGAAAAGCAGCAAGTTTATCTACCTCTACTAATATATCACCATACGTGATCTTCTCATCATCAACAAAAAGCGCAACTTTTTTCTTACGCTTTTTTGCCTGAAAGGTGATGAGTTCATAAAAGTTATTAAACTTGTAATCCATCTTAGTACTCGTACGCTACGCCTATAGTGGTTAAGAATGCTCCACCCTCTGAAAATCCACCACCATTTACAAGAACCGGATTCTCATTCACTCCCGCAGGGACAGAAATACTCTCTTTACTGTCATACAAGAAAGCAGCACCCCAAGAAAGGTTGTCTGTCTGCTGGTAACGGAACCCCATAGAGAAGATCTTCGCATCACTGTCTGGAAGTTCAAACCCTATTGTTTCTACAGGCGCAGGTGTTTCGTCGATGGCAAAAGCCATCATAGTTGTAAGTTTATTCATTTGGATCGTTGCCCCCAATCTGAAAGTATTGGTGTCTTTCCAGTTTCTATCTTGAGGAGTATCAAAGTAAGGTGTCAACCCTCCAAGATCTACTCCACCATATTCAAAGTCCAAAGTTTCATATTGTGACCAAAAAGTTCTCTCATAATTAAACTCTAATGTAAATGTCTCTTGCCATGTTTTAGAGATCGCTAGATTCAGTGCTGCAGGTAACGGTATTTCTACACTGGCTTTACCATCATAAGCTAAAGTAGGTCCAGCATAAAGTTTCGCAGTACCTTCTTCTTTTAAATCAATATTTGATCGATATGTTGCTGCCAGATTGATATCTGAAGTTGGCTTATAAGTCATAGCCAGGTTATATCCGAATTCAATCGTATCCCCCTCCATATCTCTGGATACTGTGCCAGAACTCCTTACTACACCTTCACTGTAAATAAGTCTTAATCCACCACCGACACTAAACTCTTCTGATATCTTATATGACATACTTGGGTTCAGTTCTATGATCTTAAGCGTAAACTCTTCAGCAAAAGATTTTTGAGGCTGCTCTTTCCATCTTTTAGTCAATCCACCTGGCGCGACCATACTCACACCCCATCTAAAATCACCCATTGCCGGTGCAACATAATGCAAAAATGGAATAGGATGATTTTCTACTTCAGATTCTCCCGAATATGGATCTACCAATGTATAGACATTCGAAGGCAAGTGTGCCAGTGTTAGACCACCTTCCACATAACTCCTATCTGCATCCATAAAAGCCATATTTGCAGGGTTATGATAATTGGTATCTGCCCCTGTAGTATGTGCTACATATGCAGCACCAAGTGCCATTGAATTAAGTGATTGCTCCGGGATTTTCCATCCCCCTGCCATAACCACTGAACTTGCTACTACACTCAGTGCTAAACCTTTTATCATTCTCCCCATCATTCTTCTCCCTATTTCAAATTTAATCTTCGATCAAAGCATATAGTGCCGTAATCTCCTCTGCCCAAATTGACTCATCAATTGTTTCCAAAATAAGTGGTATGTCATCCATACGCGAGTCATTCATAATGAATTTAAAGGCATCCCATCCGATCTCTCCCTGACCTAATGAATGATGTCTATCCACACGAGAACCTAAAGGTGGTTTAGAATCATTAATGTGCATTCCCATCAAGTACTCTCTTCCTACTACTTTATCAAAACTGTTCCATGTTTCATCATAAGTTTCCCTGGTACGGATATCATACCCTGCTGTAAACATGTGACAAGTATCGATGCACACGCCTACTCTACTTTTATCTTCTACCTTATCTATAATATGTGCCAAATGTTCAAATTTATACCCAAGGTTGCTCCCTTGCCCTGCTGTATTTTCAATGACAAGTTTTACATTTGAATCTAGGGTAGCTTCAATGGCCCTATTAAGTGACTCTCCTATAACATCCAAACATCCCAATTCGGCCTGCATAAGCTTATCCATATACTCTGGATCTTTTTTAGAGATCTTTGTCAAGTGAGATCCTGGGTGAAAATTAAGTCTGTCAAGTCCTAAAATACGGCAACGCTCAAGTTCATCTATAAATGCATCTCGTGATTTTTCAAGTTTTTCTACTTCAGGATGTCCAAGATTGATTAGGTAAGAGTCGTGAGGTAAAATGTGTTTAGGCAAAATACCTGAAGCTTCAAGATTTTTTTGAAACGCATCTATCGTTTTCGTTTCTAAAG
>CAKZWP010000020.1:0-4053 GCA_937921845.1 uncultured Sulfurovum sp. | reverse complement strand
ACTCTGGCAGTGTTTTTATCACTCTCTTCCATTTTGAGTGCTTCTTTTTCTACCTGTAGTGTAGAGATCTCACGTTTAGATTTAGCCAGATCTGTAGGTTCAGATTCTATCTGCATTTTAAGTTCAGCCGCTGCTTCATCTATGAGGTCAATCGCTTTATCTGGTAAAAATCTATCCGTAATGTATCTATCCGATAATTTTGCAGCTGAGATCAAAGCAGAATCCGTGATATTCACATTATGGTGTGTTTCTAATTTGCCTTTAATACCTCTAAGTATCTGTAATGCTTCATTAATACTAGGCTCATCTACTTTTACAGGCTGAAAACGACGTTGCAATGCTGTGTCTTTTTCAAAGTACTTTCTATACTCTTTAAGTGTTGTAGCACCAATGGTATGTAATTCACCTCTCGCCAATGCCGGTTTTAAGATATTGGCAGCATCATTTCCACCTTCTGACGCTCCTGCACCTACAATCGTATGGATCTCATCTATAAAAAGGATGACATTTCCAGATTCTTTTACTTCATCTATAACAGCTTTGAGTCTATCCTCAAATTCACCTCTATACTTCGCACCAGCTATGAGTCGGTTCATATCTAAGCTCATTACACGCATGTTTTGAAGACTTAATGGTACCTCTTTATTTACAATCCTTTGTGCCAGTCCTTCTACGATAGCTGTTTTACCTGTACCTGGTTCACCGATCAGAATGGGGTTATTTTTTGTCTTACGGATGAGTATTTGCATCATACGTTGTACTTCTTCATCACGCCCTATGACTGGATCAAGTTTGCCATCCAGAGCCTTTTGGTTCAGGTCATCAGCGTATTGAGCTAACGCTTCTAAGGTTTCATCACCTGATTGTGTGTCTATCTGCTTACCCCCGCGAATACTCTCTAAGGTCTTTTCAAACTCAGAGATATCAAGATATTTTGACATCGTATCACGGATAAAACTTTCTCCCACATTTGCCATAAGCCAAGCATCTACAGCAAGATACTGATCACCGTTTGCAGTCATCACACCTTCTGCATTTTGAAGTGTACGTACTAGATTTTGTGAAAGTTTAATGTTCTCTTTGGTCACGGAAGAAACTGTCGGTAATTTATTGGCAATGCTTTTTGTTTCCAACTCAATAGCTGCTTTATCTACATTCATTTTATTTAGTGCCTGGTGTAAGATAGATCCAGAGTTTGTAAGTAGCGCCCACATCAAGTGTATAGGATCTACTTCCTGATTTTTATTATGTAAAGCTAAAGATACTCCTGACTCAATAGTACCTTGCATTTGATTGGTTAATTTTTCTAATATACTCATAAAAAGACTCCTTAAAATTATTTAATTATGTTTAATTATACAACCTTTAGTCATCTCTTGTCAAGTTTATTTAGTACTTACTATAAATCATGTGATATTCATCGTTTTTTTAGATACTAAAATATTGAAATATGATTGAACTTCTTTGGTTGTTCAGAGAGTTCAATAGTTATTAACTTTTGGTATAATGTATAGAAGAAGGATCATAATATGAAAAAATCTTTCTTATTTTAATTTTTACTCTACTTATGGGAATGAATATAAGTGGATATGCAACGTAGCATGGAGTCAAAAAAGATACAAACCGTACATGGGATGTTGTTAGATCATAATAAAGCAGTGTACGACGCAACTATATAGTGCATCGTGTTTCAAGATAGACTATAGCAGGAGACTGCGGAAGTGATAACTAATGGCTAAAACAAACTATTCTTACGAAAAACGGAGTCGAGAAATCGAGAAACAGAAAAAACAAGAGGACAAACGTCAGAAAAAGCTAAACAAGAAAAATGATGCTGAACAAGAGACAGAATCTGCGTCCCCATCATCTGCAGATAATTCTTTAGTGAAAGAGTAGCCCATAAAATTTTCTATTTTAAAATAAGACAGTATTTTTTCAATGTTAGTGTGGAGTTTTTTTAATGTAGATCATCAGAGTTTATGAGACTCTGTTTCTCTATAAGTTGGTAGATTTTTCTTCTATAATTTTGAGGTTGAGCCAAGATGGTGGATTGTAAAAATTAAGTTCACTTTGGTTCCAGTCACTTCTTTCACTATGACGAGTATGTAATACTCCCTTTATCAGAGTATATTGCAATCCTGTGATACTACTAATAAGATTTTTACCTTCTTTTAACGCTTCTAAAACAGCTTCTTTACTTTTCATACGTTTCCTTTAAGCAATTCATAAAAAGACCTATTAGTCTCTTTATAGAAGTGTTTAAAATTTGGACAGATTTCTCTGCCCATTGGTGGTCTTAAAGACCAGTAACGTTTTCAGCTTGTAAGCCTTTTTCGCCTTTTCCGATCTCAAAAGTCACTTTTTGACCTTCATTAAGGGAAACACGGTCGTAACCGTTACTGTTAATTTGACGATAGTGTACAAATACATCATCTCCACCTTGTTCTTGTTCGATAAAACCGAAACCTTTTTCACTGTTGAACCATTTTACTGTTCCGTTTACTTGAGTTGCCATTGCAATTCCTTTTAGTTGTTTTTACACTTCATTACTGATGTGCTGAAAATATAAAGTGGAGTGTTCTTTCGGGAGGATGATACTGTAAACTAAAGGTTAGCAATAAAAGTCAAGCCAAAGATGAAACTCTAAATCATCTTTCAATGTATAATTATATCTGAATATTTTAATAATAGCAAATAATGCATATAAATAAATATTTTTTATGACTCTTTTTAAAGTCTTGAAAAATTGATATAAAGAAAAATTGGAAAGAAAAAGAAGTTTTACTAACTACAGATTTTGTCATAATTGTAAATATATATTTTATAAGGTTTCATTTGTTAAAGACATCTAAAGATTATTTAGACTAGACGTATCAAAAACTAAACTATATATCATTTTTATAAAAAATAATACACACTATTACATATAAATTACGTTACTATAACACTATGAATTATACAATTGCCTCAGAATTTACATCACTCATCGACGCGATAGAAACCCATTTGGTGGGAAAAAGTGAAGCTATCGCTTTGTCTTTAGCCACTTTTTTTGCAGGTGGTCATTTACTTTTAGAAGACATCCCCGGTGTGGGAAAAACAACTTTGGCAAAACATCTGTCACAAGTTTTAGGACTTGACTTTGGTCGTATACAGTTTACTTCTGACATGCTTCCCTCTGACATACTTGGTGTAAACTACTATAACCAGAAAGAAGGTTCTTTCATCTTTAAAAAAGGTCCTATCTTTACTTCATTTCTTTTAGCAGATGAGATAAACCGTTCCATGCCTAAAACACAGTCTGCCCTACTTCAAGGCATGGAAGAAGGCATTATAACCATAGATGCAACGCCCTACACACTTCCAAAGCCTTTCTTTGTCATAGGGACACAGAATCCACACGAAGAGGTAGGAACATTTCCTTTACCGACCTCTCAGTTAGACCGTTTTATGTGTTCCTTTGGCATAGGCTATCCGGACAAAATATCTGAAAGAGAGATACTCAAAGGGGAGACAGGACATAGTTCCGTTATATCTGATACTCTGCTTACTCCTCAGCAGATAGATACTTATATGAAACAGGCTTCATTGATCACACTCAGTGATACTCTGCTTGATTTTCTTCAGGAGATCATCGCATATACTAGAGAGAGTGGCATGTTTGAATATGGACTTTCAACACGTGGTGCATTGTCTTTGACTGCTATGACAAAATCTTGGGCAATGCTGCAAGGTCGTACCTACGCAACGGCTGATGACCTTCAATCAGTAACTTCTGTCGTCTGCTCACACCGTTTAAAGTTTAGAGAAGGTATCACTACAGCAAAACGTATACATGATGAAATCTTTACGCACATTCGCTCAGATATATAGACGCATTGACCAACATGCAACGCGTTACAGCGCAGTTGTAGTGGTATTGCTTTTCGGGCTTTTTATGGAAGCCTATATGCATGATTTCAACCTCGTATACATCACACTCTTTTTTGTCTTTTCACTTGCATTTTCTGCTGGTCCCATAGGGATTTTAAATCTGGGGCATCTTGAAGCATC
>CAKZWP010000019.1:0-6285 GCA_937921845.1 uncultured Sulfurovum sp. | reverse complement strand
CTTACTCTTGGTAGTAATGCTCTTTGGAACTTATGCTGCATTTGCTGATACACTTAAAGATGCACTAGGTGGAGAATCGAGCAGTTTATGGATTGAGATGGTTCCTTTCGCAGGATATGTAGCATTAGTAGCTATCATCCTATATATTCCTCTAAACATATTAGATAAGAGACTTTACGAAAAAGCATTGGAAGAGAATAAAGGCAAAAGCAGCAGCTAAAGTTGTCCCCTTTGAAAAGGTTTGTCGTTGTAGCGGTATGCAGTGATTTTAAATGAGTGATGAAGACCTTATAAAGTTATATATTTCATAAGGTCTTCATACAAAAAATTTGATATACTTTTTACTGATTTGTTGCATGTGGTAACCCATACATCGATAAATGATTCAAATCAAATGTATCTTATCTAATAAAGCTCCCATGTGCGTTCATACGTATAACGTGGTAACACGAAAAAATGAGGATTACACTAAAAGTTACACTTGAAATACCAAAAAAGAGCCGTATGAAAAACATACTTTTAATCCTTGCCCTTAGCACTTCTCTCATAGCAGGAGAAGCAAAAGACTTTGACTTCAATGTAACGGCTGCTACAGAGTATACTGAGGAAAAGCCTCTCACAGATGAAGAACTGCGCAATAGAGTCCTCTATACAAATCTTATAGGTGCTGCCGTTGTGACTGCTTGGGGTGTGGCATTCTGGGATTATTTTACAACGGATCCTGTTATGGCTGATGAAGGCTGGTTTGGTGACGATACAAAGTATGGTGGCTCTGATAAACTGGGTCATGTCTACTCTACCTACCTATGGTCTCTAGGTTTTGCATCACTTTACGAGTATTGGGGTATGGATGAAGAAGAATCAATTATCTACGGTCCACTTAGCGCCTGGTTTTTTCAAGGGATCATGGAGATGGGAGATTCGTTTAGTGATACACAAGGCTTCTCTTATGAAGATATAATCATGAACACTGTTGGTGCAGGGTTTTACTATGTAAGAGAGAAGTACCCGTCTGTTAAGGAAAAACTGGATCTTCGTCTGGAGTATATACCAGACTTAAATGATGAGGATGTCTTCACCCAGTACAACTCCATGAAATATCTTCTTGCCCTAAAGTTCAGCGGATTTGAGAGTATGGAATCAAACTTTTTACGTTACGGTGAACTTCATCTGGGGTACTACTCACGAGGATATCACAACTATTATGATTATGAGCAAAAAGAAAGAGTGGTGTATGTAGGTATAGGTATCAATGTATCTGAAGTACTTGCATCCATGGGATGGATTAAAACCAGTAAAGTGTTCAACTATTATCAATTGCCATATACTTATGTCCCATTTGGATATGACTTTGACAGCCATAGTTATGTAGCCCCATACTCAAGACCTTATCGCGGATATACAAAATAGTTTTACTGGTTTCACGTTGTACGTGGGAACAATAGAAAACTTATTGTTTGCCACTGCTCAACGAAAATGATCTTCCAAGTGGTATCTGAATATCAAGATCAGTATTAAACAACCGCTTACTATGGTTTCGAGAGCGTATCCAAAGCACATCAGAACCATCATGGAAATAGAAGAATCGTGATTCGCTATCTAAAAATAATTCATCACTAATTGAGCCCACATTGACAAAGAATGTGCCACCAAGATCCTTGTTAACAGATGTTGGGCCAGAAATCACCTGTGGTAAATGACTGTGTCCAGATACCCACAAAGCGACCTTCTCTTGTTGCAGTACTTTCTCAAATCTCTTAGAGTTATGAATAACCCTACTTGGAACAATAGACCCGGTGAGACCGCTTTTTTTGAGTTGGGCGTGGCTAACAGTGATAATAATCTTTTCTCTGTTACTCTCTACCATATCTTTCCACCATAAAAATGTATCATCGGAAATATCTGTGCGAGAGGCGACGGATTGATCAGACAAAAAGAGAAACAACAAGTTACCATATTTCACCGCATAATATTGAGCTTGAGGGAAATATTTGTAGAATATTGGTCCTGAACGTACATCACTATTTCCTGCAATCTGATACCAATCTGTGACATTTGCCTTGTTTCTTGTCTCAATAAACCAATTAAAATCATCATGACTTCTTGATTTAAGAAGATCCCCTGCCATGATGCCCATATCTACTGATCCAATATTTTCTTTTACATCTGCAACTGCTGCTTCAAAGACATTACGATCAAGAGTGGTCTTAGGCTGTATGTCTGAAAGCATCCAGACTAGAAACTGTCTCTTGGAAAAATGTGCTTTTGCTTCCTGAAAACTGCCGTTTTGCACAGATACACATCCGGTAAGAATAAGAGTTGATAGAAAGATAAGATATTTTCGAAACAAAATATTCTCCATTAAATGCGTCAAAGCCAATAACTATAAAAACTCTCAAGAACGTTACTAAGCTTAGAGCGGGCACAAGTTCTGTACAGAGTAAAGGTTTGAAAAAATTATATAATTTTGGCTGATATACAAACTATTTAGATAAATAATACCCTAAATAAACTAAACAAAGCAAACAATATAATCTAACATATTTTATAGTGTTTATCGCTGTAGCGACGTTTGAAGGGCATTAATATGTAACCTTCTATATAAAACCTTATAAAATCTCCTATATAGACTATTTTATAAGGAAATCGTCCTAAGCAAGATAAAGAACTATTTTACTTTGAAAAGTGCTGATAGTCTTTCACCCCACTCCAGTCACCACCCCACTTCCAACCATACTTTTTAAATATTTGAACGGCTTTATCATTTTTCAATAAGACAGCTTTATCAGCATAAGTAGCGTTTTTATGTACTCTTTTTCTATAGGTTGAAGATGCTTTATGAGAGATATACCCTTTTCTTGAAATGTAAGGGTTTTCTATGGGATTGATGTCTATGGCTTTCCCGTATGAATGTTTGGACCACTTTTTACTACCCGTTGCAGCCCGGCAATTAAAGGCTGAAGTATTGTCTGATTCTATGGATTGCCAGTCACTGCCTTTATAGTCACTTACAAGCTTCATTTTTTTGATAGGATATCCCACATGATAAAGGGCTTCAAAAATCTCTGTCACCTCTACAGATACCTCTTTATGTACGATGATCTCACCCATCTGATCTTCACCATTGAAGTTGATATGTTTCACACGAAGGTAACGCAGATCTTTTAACGGTACAGGACAACCTTTCTTCCAGGAGTTACCTTTTATCATACGTTGTTTTATTTGAGAGGTAATAGGTGAGATATGTGATTCAAAAGCAGCAAAAGTCGTTACTGTTAATATAAGTGTCGTATAAAATATTTTCATCATGTCTTTATTATAACGTATTGTATGATTTACCTTCGGTTTGTACCTGTATGGTATATTAAAATAAAAATAACTATTTAAGGATAAAACACAATGGAACAATTTAAAACCTATGCTCTTATGACAGGGCTTACCCTACTGTTTATCTGGTTTGGAGGTATGATAGCGGGACAGACTGGAATGATCATCGCTTTCATCGCAGCAGCAGGGATGAACTTTTATGCATACTATTACAGTGACACACAAGTGTTGAAACATTATCATGCCATACCTGTAGACCATAATAATGCTACAGGGCTCTATGAGATCGTAGAAAGACTCACTCATCGTGCAAATCTACCAATGCCCGCACTCTACATCATACCCGAAGAACAGCCCAATGCATTTGCCACAGGTAGAGACTATGAACATGCCGCAGTGGCTGTCACTGAAGGTCTTTTACATATGATGACAGAGGAAGAAGTTGAAGCAGTTATCGCCCATGAGCTCAGTCATATCAAACACTACGATATGCTCATTGGTACAGTCACAGCTACCATCGCCGGAGCCATTGCAATGCTTGCACAGTTTGGCATGTTTTTTGGTGGAGGAAGAGACAGACCTAACCTCCTTGTCACAATTGCACTGATGCTTATCATGCCTATGGCTGCGAGTATCATACAAATGACGGTGAGCAGAAACCGTGAATTTATGGCAGACGCAGGTGCTGCAAAAATGACAGGTCACCCTGAGTGGCTACAGAGTGCATTGGCTAAACTGGACAGCTATGCCAGGAGAACCATCATGCATGATGCAGACCCGCAAACAGCACATATGTTCATCATCAACCCTTTTACAGGTAAAGACATGTCACTTAAACAACTCTTCAGTACACATCCAAGTACAGAGCAAAGGATAGAGAGACTTGAAGCGTTAAAGTAATATAATTACCTTTAATTAAAACAACAACATTATTTACTTTACATACCATTTTAAGAGAGCCTTTAAACATGTCCCCATTTGCCATACAACTTATCAATGGATGTCTTATTTCAGACATCGAACAAGAAGACCAGAACAGTTTTCAGGCATTGCAACAATTGGGTGCCGTAGAAGAAGTAGATGGACTTTGGAAACTAGGCTCCCTCTACCGTGTGGGTAGACTCTACATAGGTCAAGATGGCAAAGGCTATGTTGAAGCAGAGTTTAAAGAACAAAGAGACCTGCTTATAGAACCTGATCATCTTTGGGGTGCGAAACATGGAGATGTGGTCGTTGCCAAACGTATCATTGCCAGACGTGGACGTGCCAGTGGTAAAGTACAACTTGTCATAGCTAAAGCCCATCTCTTCACTGTTGCTTACACACATAGAGATGAATCAGATAATTTCCTTATACTCAACATCCGTACAGGAGAGCCTACCCATGCAGTGATGAAAGGGATGGATTTAAAAGCTTTTAAACTGGGGACCGTTCTGAAAGTAGATGTCGATGATGATAAAGTACTTGAAGTGATGGGAACTCTGGATGATCCTAAAGTAGATGAGAAAATTTCACTTGCACTCTTTGAGCGTGAAGATGAATTTCCACCCGAATGTGTCACAGATGCACTGGATGTGGAGTTGGAAGTTACTAAAGAAGAACATCCAGACCGTATAGATCTTACCCATCTTGATTTCTGTACCATTGACCCCGTCACTGCAAAAGATTTTGATGATGCTATTTATTTTGATATGGAAGCACATACACTCTATGTTGCCATCGCAGATGTCAGTCACTATGTGCCCTACTTTACAAACATAGACAAAGAGGCAAAAAAAAGAGGTTTCACCACTTACCTTCCGCACAAATCTTTCCCTATGCTCCCTCGTGAACTAAGTGAAAATATCTGTTCACTCAAACCCAAAGTAGACAGACTTGCATTTGTGGCAAAGATAGAATTGGACAGAGCAACCCTGAAACCGTTAAAAGAAGAGTTTTTTGAAGCGATCATCCACTCCAAACACCGTTTTAATTATGATAATATAGACGATATACTGGAAAATGGTACTGAGGGTATTACGGGTGCAGTTGCCCAGATACTCGCATGGTTGCTTCCTCTACAAAAAATGACAGTGAAGTTACACGAGGAACGACTCAAGTATGGATTTGACTTTAGATCTGAAGAGACCAAACTCAGTATTGATGCCAATCACCTTCTGATAGACACACAGATAGAAACAGGAACACCCTCACACTCACTCATAGAAGAGTGTATGCTCTTAGCCAACCAGGCTTCGGCTAAACGTTTTACAGGTGAAGGTGACAGTATCTTCCGTATACATGAGCCACCGCAACTTGTTAAGATAGAAGCTTTACTTGCCGAGTTAGCCGCTATCGGTCTTTATGTAGAAGAGTATGAAGATTCCCCTTCTCTCATACGTGCTATCCAAAAAGAAGCGGAGAGAATGGGTCTTGGTTCAGAAGTGGATGCGATGGTCATCAAATCCTTGCGACGTGCCTCTTACGCAGCACACAATGTAGGACACTTTGGACTGGGCTTTAGTCACTACAGTCACTTTACCTCACCTATCCGTAGATACTCTGACCTCATACTGCACCGTCTCATTAAAACACAACTGCGTGACGAAGTAGAAGAAGCCAGCTATCTGTTACGAAACATAGAACCACTCTGTGCAAGAGTAAGTGAACTGGAAAGAGAAGCGACCAAAGCAGAATGGGACTTTAGAGACCGTAAATTTGCACGCTGGGCAGCAGAACACTTAGGTGAGACCTTCGAAGCAGAGATCATAGAAGCAGGAGAGAGTGCCAAAGCCGTACTTGAAGGTGACATCAAAGGAGTTACCGTACATCTTAAAGGTGATGATGTCATGCTTTTTGATAAAGTCAAAGTCAAGATAAACGAAGCGAATATCCCACAAGCACTCATTATGGTTGAACTTGTTGAAAAGTTGAGTAAAGATGAAATGGAGTTAGTCTAATGTACCAAAGAGAATTTGA
>CAKZWP010000018.1:0-5928 GCA_937921845.1 uncultured Sulfurovum sp. | reverse complement strand
ACAAAAAGAAGACTTGGAAGAGATGAGAGAGATGCGTACAGAATGTTTCGCTATCATCGAAGAACTTGGCCGTGATGAGCTTGAAGAAGATGAGATAGAAGAACTTCTTGCTGAACTTGTAGAGATGAAAACAGAGGAGTAGAAGCCTCTTTTCCTCCCGTTACTTTCTTACACTTTCCCCTCCCTCTAACATTTTAAAAATCCACTTAAGGTCATTTTTATCCTATTTAAACTATAGTACGCCATCAACCTCTCGGGGAGCTTTGATCATTTATGGAACACATATCTGATGCATAGCTGAGATAGCAAATGCTTGACCCGTTGAACTTGAACTGGATAATACCAGCGTAAGGAAGAGATTTGTATTTAAATTTTAATTATAAATAATAGTATTTATACCTACTGATTTTCTACTCCTCTTCCCACAAAATACAAACCATATTTTAAGGGAAACAACAATGACAAAACCATATAAAGACACTTTAACCACATCAAATGAATTATTGACGAGAGAACCATTTCCTGCGTCAAAAAAGATTTATCTAAAGGGTGATATCCATAAAGATATTCGTGTACCTGTACGTGAGATCACACTTTCTAATGATACAAAACTAGGTGTATATGACACTTCAGGTCCATATACTGATCCAACAGTTGACATCGATGTAGGAGAAGGAATCCCTGCTATTCGTAAAGAATGGATTTCTGGAAGAGGTGATGTAGAAGAGTATGAAGGACGCATTATGGCTCCTGAAGACAACGGTTACACAACAGACGAACAACTTGACTTCGTAACTGCTGGAGCAACAGGACTTGTAAGAACACCTTTGCGTGCCAAGAAAGGGAAAAATGTTTCTCAACTATGGTATGCAAGACAAGGTATCATCACACCAGAGATGGAATTCATCGCTATTCGTGAGAGCCAAAACCTTGCGATGACTAAAGAGTATCTTCAAGATGAAGAACGTGAGGCAAGACTTAAAGGTGAGAACTTTGGAGCAAATTTACCTGAAATGGTTACACCGGAATTTGTAAGAAAAGAAGTAGCTGAAGGTAGAGCGGTTATCCCTTGTAACATTAATCACCCGGAAGTTGAACCTATGATTATTGGTCGTAACTTCTTAGTAAAAGTAAATGCTAACATCGGTAACTCTGCTACGACTTCGAGCATCGCTGAAGAAGTGGAGAAAATGGTATGGTCTACACGTTGGGGTGGAGATACGGTTATGGATCTTTCAACAGGTAAGAATATACATACAACTAGAGACTGGATCTTGAGAAATTCTCCAGTACCAATTGGAACAGTGCCTATCTACCAAGCACTTGAAAAAGTAAATGGAATTGCAGAAGACCTGACATGGGAAGTGTTTAGAGATACACTCATTGAGCAGGCAGAACAAGGTGTGGATTATTTTACCATTCATGCAGGGCTTCTTTTACACCATGTCCCAATGACAGCTAAAAGAGTAACAGGAATCGTTTCTCGCGGTGGGGCAATTATGGCAAAATGGATGATTCACCACCATAAAGAAAACTTCTTGAACACACACTTTGAAGATATCTGTGAAATTATGAAAACGTATGATGTGACTTTCTCTCTAGGTGATGGTCTACGTCCAGGTTCTGGAGCAGATGCAAATGATGAAGCACAATTTGGTGAACTTGAAGAACTGGGAAGATTGACTAAAATAGCATGGGAACATGATGTACAGACAATTATCGAAGGTCCTGGCCATGTACCAATGCATATGATCAAAGCGAATATGGATAAACAACTAGAAGTATGTCATGAAGCACCATTCTATACACTTGGCCCCTTAACGACTGATATTGCTCCAGGATATGACCACTTTACTTCAGGTATTGGTGCAGCTATGATTGGTTGGTATGGTTGTGCGATGCTTTGTTATGTGACACCAAAAGAACATCTTGGTCTTCCGAACAGGGATGATGTTAAAGAAGGACTTATCACGTATAAAATTGCTGCTCACGCAGCAGATATCGCAAAAGGTCACCCAGGTGCAAGAGCAAGAGATGACGCGATGTCTTTAGCACGTTTTGAGTTTAGATGGGTAGATCAGTTTAACATTGGTCTTGACCCAGACAGAGCTAGAGAGTACCACGACGAAACCATGCCAATGGAAGCAGCAAAAGTAGCTCACTTCTGTTCAATGTGTGGACCAAAGTTCTGTTCTATGAAGATCTCTGCTGAGGTAAGAGAGTATGCAGATAACTTGGGAACTGATGTCGAAACGGCTAAACAACATGGAATGGATGCAATGTCTATGACTTTCCAGGAAATGGGTTCGGAAGTCTATGTTGAAGCAGATAAGATAGAAGAAAAGTAAAATAATGAATATAGGTATTGCAGGTGTTGGTTTAGTAGGCAGGGTGTTAGCACTTAATCTACTACAACGTGGGCACACAGTAACACTTTTTGATGAAGACACTGCCTATGGTGATAAAGCAGCAGGAATCACTGCTGCTGGTATGTTAGCTGTCTTTGCTGAATTAGAGAGTGCAGAGTCTGTCATTTTTGATCATGGAAATCGCTCTATAGCACTTTGGCCTAGTCTGTTAGAACAGATTGATATTGCCGATGCGTATCAACAAGAGGGTAGTATTATTACGGCACATCCTCAAGATTATAATGAGTTAGATCATTTTATAGATACATTAAAGTCCAAGGTAGAAGAAGCTTCAAAAATAGAACTTTTAGATAGAGCTGCACTCAAAGAGCTTGAACCAGATTTAGATCAACATGCTAAAGCTTTCTTTATACCACATGAGGGTCAGGTAGATGCACAGCGTTTTATGAAAGCTTCAAGTGATTATTTACTTACACATCCAGATGTTAAGTGGCACGAAGAGACTAAAGTTACTCATGTCTTAGATGGCACTATTACAGTAGGGGATGAGATAAAAACATTTGATTGGGTATTTGATGCGCGAGGACTTGGTGCTCAAGGGGAAATGGATGATTTACGTGGTGTACGTGGAGAGGTCTTTTGGCTTGATGCACCAGAAGTGAACATTACAAGACCTACACGTATGTTGCACCCACGCTATAAGATATATATTGTACCACGACCCAATAACCGGTACGTTATTGGTGCGACTGAGATAGAGACTGAAGATAAAAGCCCGATGTCTGTACGTTCCAGTTTAGAGTTACTCTCAGCAGTCTATAGTATGCACTCAGGGTTTGCAGAAGCACGTATTGTCAATATGCTTACAAATTGTCGTCCATCATTAAAAGATAATTTACCAAAAATCGAGCATAGTAATAAGATGACACGTATTAACGGTCTTTATCGGCATGGATATCTTTTAGCACCCGCAGTAGTAGAAGAAGCGTTAAAAGAAGGATTAAATGTATGATAAAAGTATCAGTTAACGGTGAAGTAAAAGAGCTTGAGGAAAATTTAAATGTGGGTCAGATGATAGAAGCACTTGAATATAAAGTTAAAGGTTTTGCTGTAGCGGTCAATACGACTTTTGTACCTATCGCTAAATATGATGAGACAATGATCAAAGAGGGAGATACCATAGATATTTTGGCTCCCGTACAAGGTGGATAAAATGACGAAACATTTAGAATCGAATGATGATACATGGGAAATCGGTGGAAAAACATTAAACAGTAGACTGCTTATAGGCTCTGCACTCTATCCAAGCCCAGCCAATATGGAAGATGCTATTAAAGTTTCAGGTGCCCAAATTGTGACCGTATCTCTGAGACGACAAGCAGCAGGTGAGGGTGGAGGAAACCCATTTTGGGATATTATAAAATCCTTAGGTATAGAAGTATTACCCAATACAGCAGGTTCACACTCTGCCAAAGAGGCTATCACTACAGCCCAGATGGCTAGAGAAGTTTTTGGTACAAACTGGATAAAACTTGAAGTCATAGGTGATCAGTACAATTTACAACCAGACCCATTTGAAACAGTGAAAGCTGCTGAAGTCCTTATAAAAGAAGGGTTTGAAGTTTTCCCTTATACAACAGATGATTTGGTAGTAGCAAAGCGTTTGGCCGATGTGGGGTGTAAGATACTCATGCCATGGGGCTCCATGATAGGTTCTGGGAAAGGACTTATGAATCCAGATAACCTTATGGCCATTCGTAAGCAGTTCCCAGATCTTCAGTTGGTTGTTGATGCAGGTATAGGAAAACCATCTCATGCAGCACAAGCGATGGAGCTTGGTTATGATGCTGTACTACTTAACTCTGCTATAGCTTTAGCACAGGATCCTGTAAAAATGGCAGATGCCTTTAGGTTAGCTGTAGAGTCTGGACGATTGGGGTACGAAGCAGGCGTAATGAAAGAGCGTGAGTTTGCTTCACCTTCTACTCCTACAATAGGTACACCTTTTTGGCATCAATTCACTTAAATAGGAGTTAAATACTCCTATTTAAGCATAATCAAAACTAATTTCTTGTATAACTTAATTATCAATCTCTCGGGGTGCTACATATCTTCAATGATACATAGCTGAGATAGCTTAACTGCTTGACCCGTCGAACTTGAACTGGATAATACCAGCGTAGGGAAGAGAATCGTACATAATCTACTTTGATAAATAATTTATCATTTTTATCTACATCTCCTTCCCGCATTAACTATCTAAGGGAAACAAAATGAAATTCAATACTTTTACAATGTCTATTGCTACTGCATGTGCAATAATGACCACTTCTGCATTTGCAGAAGAGACAACAACACTTGATCCTATTATTGTAGGGGCTGATTTTAGAGAGCAAAACCTTTCAAAGGTAGCTGGTTCAGTAAGCTTTATTTCTGAATCAGACATTTATGACAAATCAACACAAGCATTTGCTGAAGTCGTTGCTTCTGAACCAAACGTAAACTTCTCTTCAGGTGCATCAAAAGCAAAATATATTCAAATACGCGGTATTGGGGAGAGAAGTCAATTTGTAACACCTATAAACCCTTCTGTAGGTATCATTGTAGATGGTATTGACTTTTCACAATCTGCTTTGGGTGTAACGATGTATGACTTGAAACAGATTGAAGTACTTAGAGGACCTCAAGGAACCACTTTTGGTGCCAATGGACTTGCTGGTGTGATTAACATTGAGAGTAATGACCCAATAGATGAAGCAGATGCACACGTTGAAGCTACGGTAGGAAACTACAATACAAAAGCTTTTGGACTTACTCTTAATGCTCCAATCGTTGAAGATAAATTGCTTTCAAGATTTTCTTTGTATAAAAATACAAGTGATGGTTTTATGAAGAATAGTCATATTGACAGTGAAGGCAACCAAATAAATCGTGATGATACTAATAATATAGACGAACTGAGTGCAAAAGCAAAGTTTCGCTGGTTTGCTTCAGACAACCATACACTAGATCTTACTTTGATGCATGTAAATGTAAAGAATGGATATGATGCATGGACCTTGGATAATACAAGAGAATCTCACTCTGATGAGCCAGGAAAGGATACGCAGAGAACAGATGCATTTGCACTTACATCAACGTATCAGGTTAATTCTAAAATGCACTTGGTCTCAAGTCTCAGTTATAGTGAATCTGACATGGAATACAGTTATGATGAGGATTGGTCTTATGTGGGTGAGTTTGATCCGGCATGGTCATACAGCTCTTTTGACCAATATTTAAGAGACAGAAAACAAGCAGATATAGATGTAAGAATGGTTTCTGATGAAGAGGGTCGTATCTTTGATGGAAGTACAGATTGGACAATGGGTGTCTATTATAAAGATTATTCTGAAGATATGACACGTAATTATACGTATCTTTCAGCACCGTTCAAGAGTGTATATGACACAAAAAGCACAGCTGTCTACGGTCAGTTAGATACACATTTTACAGATAAACTTACGATGATAGCCGGCTTGAGACTTGAACAATGGGATGCGAAATATAGTGATTCTGA
>CAKZWP010000017.1:0-2635 GCA_937921845.1 uncultured Sulfurovum sp. | reverse complement strand
TTGTGGCATAATGATCGTATCACCTTTAGGCATAGGAATGAATCTGTCATCTTTTTGACGTATACCGATAATCGTCACATTTGCAATGTCTCTGAAGCGTGCAGCTTTTATTTTTTTAAGTGCAAGCCATGATGTTTTTGACACTTTTGCCTCTTCCATATCAAGAGGGGTATCTTTTTTATAAAGAAACTCTTGAAGAAGGTTTTCCATATCTGGACGTGCTGCCATCGCATTGATACGTTGAGCCATGAGCTTTGTTGCGGTAACGACCCTGTCAGCACCTAGTTTAAGAAGTTTTTGATCATCTTCATTGCTTTTTGCATTCGCAATGATGAGGAATTTTTTCCCACGGTGTATTTCTGATTCATAAAGTCTGGCAGAAGCAATGGTTGCAATGTTGTCTGCAATGTTGTCTGCTAGGGTGATGACACCTTTTGCTGAAGAGAGATGCGATTTTAAGATACCTTGTTCTGTGTGTGGTTCTGCTGTTACAAAGTAAGGGTAATGGTACTTTTTGGCTATCTCTTCCATGTCTTCTCTAGGATCAACAACGACAAAAGGGATGTGGTTCGCACGAAGTTGTTTGGTTACCTGTATCGTAAATTCATTATGATAACAGACAACAAAATGGTGTTTAAGTCTAGCAATTTCGTAAAGCATTTTACGCTCCTTAACAGTTTTTTGAAATTCACCTTTTTTGACGACTTCTGCAATAATACCCACAGCGATAGTAAAGACAACAAAGCCAAAGATGATAAGGGTGATAGTGAAAATACGCCCCATATCTGAAATGGGTTGTATCTCTCCAAAACCTACGGTAGTAAATGTTATACCTGTTTGATAAATGGCATCCATAAGCGGAAAACCATCAATAAGCATATAGCCCATTGTGCCGATAAGCATAACAAATACAGTAAGTATAAGGGGTAGTCTAAAAGGGGCTAAATGACCATAATACTCGTCATTTAGTGTAATATGAGGTTTGGGTGCGCTTCTCCAACCGAGAAACTTTTTGAATCTTTGTGTGGCTCTCAAAGCCTAAGTCCCAAAAGTAGGGACTTACTCAGCTGTAGCAGCTTGAGCAGCGTGTTTCTTCATTGTTCTAAGTGTAGAAGCAGCAACTCTAACTCTTTTAGTTGTTCCATCTTCAAGTGTGATCTTTACAGATCTTAAGTTTGGAAGTTGTCTTCTTTTTGTCTTGTTATTTGCGTGAGAAACGTTGTTTCCTGTTAATGGGCCTTTACCCGTAATGTCACATCTTCTTGCCATAGTATGTCCTTTAAGTTAATCGTCACTGTTACACTTTTTTAAAAGTTCAGTGTAAAACGATGAATATTTTGTGGGATTATAGACAATTTGAGCATAAAATTTGCTTAAGGTGTACGTACCTCTTCTTCTTTGTTTTGCATGAAAAGAGAAAATGAACCCAAACGAAGCATGCTCTTGAGATAGTAGCGCATGTCTTGATAGGGATATTCTTTCGTAAATCGTATGGCATCCTTCAGTATGGCACGAGGTCACAAGTTTGATTTTGCTATAATAAATCAAAATAACACAATAGGACGTTTATGTTAGTAGCCCCAAGTATACTTTCCGCTGATTTTGGACATTTGGCTCGTGATGTTGCAGCCATTTGTGAGGGTGGTTGTGACCTTGTGCATGTTGATGTCATGGATGGGCATTTTGTGCCTAACCTTACCATAGGACCTGTTGTTGTGGATGCAGTAGCTCAAGCGGCAACCAAACCTTTGGATATACACCTTATGGTAGAGAACAACTCATTTTTTGTTGATCTGTTCGCACCCTTGAAACCGGAGTTTATCTCTTTTCACATTGAAGAAGAGAAGCATCCTCATAGACTCATACAGAAAATACGTGCGTTGGGTATACGTCCTGCCATTACGCTTAATCCACATACACCGCCTGAGGCGATAGAATTTTTACTTGAAGATCTAGATATGGTACTTCTTATGAGTGTTAACCCAGGTTTTGGCGGACAGAAGTTTATTCCTTCGGTTGTAGAAAAAGCACAGCGTCTTAAAGCATTGATAGAGAAGAGAAATCCAAAGTGTCTGATAGAAGTAGATGGCGGAGTGAATGATAAAAATGTAAAAGAGTTAGAAGCAGCGGGTGTCGATGTTGTGGTGGCTGGTTCGTTTGTCTATAAACATCCAGATGGCATAGAAAAAGCAATTTCTGCATTAAAATAAGGGGAAGAGGGAAGCGTATGAGAGTAAAAATTTGTGGGATTACCAATTTAAAAGATGCCTTACATGCCGTAGAGTGTGGAGCAGATGCATTGGGATTTGTTTTCTACAATAAATCACCACGTTACATCACGCCTGCAGCAGCGAAAAGAATCATCGATAAACTTCCTCCTTTTGTAGAAAGAGTAGGACTTTTTGTCAATGAAGGTGTCGAGACGATAGACACTGTGTGCAAATATTCTGATATTTCACGTGCACAGATTCATTTTGATGTAGATGAAGAGTCTTTGGATGCCATCGGGTTACAAACTTTGCCTGTGGTACGTGCGAAAAGTGCAGAAGATCTAACGCGATTTAAAGATAGATATCGTTTGGTAGATGCTCACAGTGAAGCGTATGGTGGCACAGGAAAGCGTCTGAACCTTGAA
>CAKZWP010000016.1:0-4115 GCA_937921845.1 uncultured Sulfurovum sp. | reverse complement strand
TAATGCTTCAAGTGACAGAAGATCACTCTCTTTGAGGTTCGCCAACGACTCTTCTACCTTCTCCCATTTTGTCTGCTGAGTCAAGATCGCACCGATGATGACTTCAAAAGTACAGCTTCTAGGCCACCAGAGTGGATCTCTAGTCGTTTTGAGATAGCCCATATTTTTAAGGGCACGCAGTAGATCGTAACTGCTTTGCAAAAGATACCTTTACCTGTTTGTATGGTGTTGCAATAGATAATCTTTCATGATCTCACTATGGTCAAAGACCAATTTATCCATCGGTATCTCTTTGAGTGCGTAGAGCTTTGCCTCCTTTGCATCATCTCCGCCTTTGGGTTCACCTTGAGCCTGTACGATAAAGACAACACTTGCCGTATGAAATCTAGGATCACGTTTAGGTTCAGAATAGACACCAAGCAGACTGCTTATCTGCACATCTAAGTTCGTCTCCTCTTTCATCTCCCGTCTTAAAGCATCCTCTACACTCTCACCCTCATCCACAAAACCACCAGGCAGAGCTAAGCCTTTTGGATCATTTCTACGCTCGATGAGTACGATACCCTTAAATGTATCTCCCTCATACAACTCAATAATGCCATCAGTAGTAAGATAGGGTGTCTTAGGCGTAAAAGGCATAGAAGATGTCCTTCGTAGCGTGAGCAGCGCAACAGCTTGCGCCAAAGAAAGGAAAAACGTAGCGGTAAGAAGTCCTAGAGAGACGGGTAACCGGAAGGCCTCACTAGCTTGCAACAGATAATACGAGTGTATAGTTACGGCGAATAGCCCTCCAGCCACCAATAACCAAGAAAAAACAAGGCCAATTGCACGTCCTTGGATAAGTGCCTGATGACCGTAAAGTACTAATATTACCAATAGTAAATTGAGGATCAGAAACAATTGAATTCCGCCAGGAATCCCGAACAGTTCCCACTCATTCCAGTAAGCAGAGTCAATCTCGTGTGTAATGAGAACTGCAGCGTTCATAAGGTAGAGCCACAGAATGATTGGCTTCACTGGCATTGAATCTCCTTTTAATACGCTGTTTTTCTCGTTCCTCCTCGCCGTAGGTGGAACGAGAAAAGAGGTAGAGAGTGAGGATAAAGCCTAAGTGTGTAAAACACTTGGATAAAAATTATTTTGAAGTAGTAAAGAAAAGTTTCCAAACTATACCTGCAAGGATAGCTCCTGCTATAGGTGCAGCCCAAAATACCCAGAGTTGACCCATAGCAGCTGTATCTGCAAAGAGTGCAGCTGCTGTACTTCTTGCAGGGTTTACAGAAGTATTTGATACAGGGATAGAGATCAAGTGGATCAGTGTAAGTCCTAAACCAATGGCAATAGGTGCGAATCCAGCAGGTGCTCTCTCATCGGTTGCACCTAAAATGATAAACAAGAACATAAATGTCATAACTACTTCAGCGATGATCACAGCAGTTAAATTGTATTTTCCAGGTGATAGTTCACCAAAACCATTTGAGGCAAAGCCACCTGCTTCAAATCCTGCTTGACCAGAGGCTATCATATAGAGTGCAAAGGCTCCTAAGGATCCACCAATCACTTGCGCTGCTATATAAGGAAGTAACTCTTTGGTTTCAAATTTCCCTGCAGACCAAAGACCAAAAGATACTGCAGGATTAAAGTGAGCACCTGATATATGCCCTACTGCGTAAGCCATAGTAAGTACAGTTAAACCAAATGACAATGAGACACCGACAAACCCGATTCCCAACTCTGGAAAACCTGCAGCCAATACAGCTGAACCACAACCACCTAAAACCAACCAAAACGTACCAAAAAATTCAGCACCCATTTTTTTACTTAACATGAATTTCTCCTAAAAAATTAATACTATAGTATAACTAAATATAATTATTGTTTTAGTAAATGACCCATATTCTTCATAAAATATGTAATAGCGAGAGGTGAAAAAAAATCAAATGTTGCCTTGGTATCTATAATCTTATCTTCAGCACCCAGAAATACCTCAATAGTTGTACCTCGGTCCTGTATTTCTTGTATCTTCTTTTTATCCCATACGTAAGTAAGCAGTGCTTCAAGCTCTTCTTTTGTCCCTACTTTCAGATAGTTAGAAAGGTCTAGCTTTGAAGGGTACGTAACATTGGCTAGAAATTGTTTGACATAGGCTTCTTGCCCTGCCTCAAAATAGCGTAGTTGGGTACGGATGAAACTGGGTTTTTGTGTTTGGAAAAAGGCGGGAGAGAGAAGGATGAGTCTGTCTATACGCTCTTTAGCATGATAAACATACTCAAATGCCTGCTGTGCTCCATAAGAAAAACCAGCAACACAGTAATCACTATTCACAAGGTAAGGAGTAAAGAGTTCCTTTTCGTTCTGAAGTGAAAATCCATTAAAGTATTTCATTAGAATGCCCTCATATTTAAAAGATCTTGCGCAAGATCACTCTACACTCTTCAGCTGTAATGTTCTCATGTGCCAAGAGATAATTGGAGACTTCATTCAGTGCTTTATCCAGTGTTTTTAAGAGTGTAGTGACCTCTGAAACAGATTCACGCAAGAGTTCTTCTTCCTGTTGATGTGTTACAATGAAGTTTTCACTCATTACATACTCGTAGACCACTTTTCTAACTATCTCTTTTGCCTGAGCGATGTCTGTACTTGCATTGGTGAATTGTTCATTATAGTGTATCTTTGTAGCGATACTACCTGCTAGATAGACTTTAATACGTGAGAGGAGTTGACTTTTAGAGACTATCTCATGTTCCTGACTGAGCAGTCTGGTATTTACGATACCTATTTTTTCAAATTCAACATCCAGCCATGTAGCTATAACAGCCTTTGCCGCTTGATAAATAGCTTGAATTTCTCTCTCTTCTTCTGTAAATGAGAGTATCTTGCGTTTCCCCAGTAGCACTTTCTCTTTTACTGCTTCAAAATCAGAAGTCTCAACCACACTACGCCCTTCTCTCATGGCAAAAATAGCAGCTTCATTTGTAAGTGTGTCGAGTGCTGCAGAGTTAAACCCTACTGTCATACGTGCGACAAGATTTATATCTACATTATTTGGTTTCTGTGCAAGATAAAGTTCAAGTGTTTTTGCTCTATCTTCCAAATCAGGCAGTGAAATATGTATACGTCTATCAAAACGCCCTGCTCTAAGAAGTGCTTCATCCAGCATCTCTATTTTATTGGTAGCACCGATGACTATGACACCTGAACTGTCTTCAAAACCATCCATCTCAGTGAGAAGCTGGTTCAGTGTAGCTTCTCTCTCATCATTTCTAAATTCACCACGGCTTTTACCTACAGCATCAATCTCGTCTATGAAGACGATACTTGGTGCCATCTGTTTTGCTTTTCTAAAGAGTTCAGAGACTCTTTTAGCACCCATTCCTACATAAATATGTACAAACGATGCACCACTATGGTAAAAGAAAGGTACATTCGCCTCACCCGCAACTGCTTTAGAAATAAGTGTTTTACCTACACCTGGGGGACCTACAAGCAGTACACCCTTAGGTAAACGAATGTCCAAGTCACGATATTTTTGCGGTTCTTTAAGAAAATCGATGATCTCTTCAAGCTCCTCTTTCACATCTTTAATTCCTGCTACATCTCCAAAAGTAACATTTGACGTCAGTGCCTGTACCGGATCATTTGCAGGAGCATCATCTGTTTTAGAGGCTGCTCTTATGTGTTTGAGTTGTTGTAGTCTGTTTTGTTTCATCAGTCTATATAAAAACCCAAATGCTGCAATGATGATAAGCAGTGAAAGAAGATCATAAAGATAGCTGTTATCTTCACGAACTTCTACGGGGTACTTAGTGAAAAATGCTGTTTTATTGACAGCATCTTTATAGATCTTATAGGTGATAGTGTCTGTCTTTAGGCGTAGGAAATCACCATCTATGATGACTTTTTGTATCTTGCCTTCAGTATAAAGTGTATTTGCCTGATCATGGGTAATGAGTGTGTCTGTATCTCTAAGGGTGGCAAATGAAAGTAATAGTATTAATACTACAAGTAGACCCGTAATAATTCTAATGTTTGATGCATTAAATTTTGGCTTTATTGCCTTCATTGGTAACCTCCACGTTATTTAGAAAAACCCAGTTTGCACTTAGGTCTTCATC
>CAKZWP010000015.1:0-2965 GCA_937921845.1 uncultured Sulfurovum sp. | reverse complement strand
TTTTGAGTTCACCTTTCATCTGTTTGGCAAGTATCTTCGCTGCATCCACACTCTTTGCTTCTATCAGTTTTGAAATGGCTTCTGCTTCTGTCAAATCAATTTTACCATTGAGAAATGCTCTCTTAGAGAACTCACCCGGTTCAGCAAGTCTTACTCCATAAGAGATGATAGTATCAAGGATCTCCTGTGCAACGATCATCCCACCGTGACACTGAAACTCTACGATCTCTTCACCTGTAAAGCTATGCGGTGCAGCAAAATATATCATGATGGCATGGTCTATAAGTTCATTTTTAAAATTATAAAGTGAAGTGAGATGGGCGT
Organism: uncultured Sulfurovum sp.; assembly: GCA_937921845.1. Lineage (GTDB taxonomy): Bacteria > Campylobacterota > Campylobacteria > Campylobacterales > Sulfurovaceae > Sulfurovum. The sequence continues at coordinate 2,641 of CAKZWP010000015.1, read as the reverse complement.
ATCTGGGAGTAATGTTTTCCAAATGAGAGATTTTATGTGCTATCTCCAATGCAGCATCACCGCTCACTCTAATAATAGAGATAGAAGAGACACCATGTGCAGTGGCAATAGCGGTTATAGTGTTATGCATTGGTCTTATTATTGTTAAATTCGTTTATCACAACAAATTTTTTGCCTTCCCTGCCTGTCTTGACTGCCACATATTTATCTGGGAATCTTTCACGTAGCTGTTCAAGTGCTATCTGTACCAAAATACCGTCAAGGAAACGTGTTTTCCCTTTTCCCTGTTTTTCAACATTTTCGATAACCGGTTTAATATAGTTACGTATCATCTCTTGTTGTGTCGTTAAAAATTCTGCGATCTCAAGTTTAATAAAAAGTTCATATTTTGTATGCAACCAATTAAAGATCATATAAGAGAGTGCATTATAACGGTACCCCTCTTTTCCTATGAGAAGTGCAGCATCATCACCATCAATGAAGATAAGTGCTGTGTTGTCTCTAACATCTACTTCAACAACATCTATATCAAAACAAGAGTGAGAAAGGAGCTCTTTCAATTGATCTTCTATCATCAATGCCAGCTCATCATATACAACCGTTTCTTCTTCGAACTCTTCAATGTCATCTTCATGATGATCTGCTTCAAAGAAGCTATCTACAATAGCATCTTTTTCAATCTCAGGTTCGGCAAACGTATTTTTGGAAGCTTGTTCTTCTTTAACTGTTGCAATAATTTCAGAAGCAACACTCTCTTCAGTAGTTGGAAGATCCACTGCTTCTTCTTTTACTTCATTCTTTGACACAGTTTTTTTACATGTTGCTACAATAATTGCATTTTTTCTTAAAAAGCCGAAGATACCTTTGGAAGGATGCTGCATCACTTCAGATTGAAGTTCAGAGATAGAACATTCCAATATCTGAGAAGCTTTTTCGTACGCTTCTTCCAGTGTTGGTGCTTCAACCTTTCTCATAAACTAGTCCTTTTATTTTTTATGCGCTGCAATGGCTACAGCTTTTTGTTTTTCATACATGTGGTTAATAAAGTATTGTTGTGCAATCGTAAACAAGTTGTTGACTAACCAGTATAATACAAGACCTGATGGGAAATAGATAAAGAATACAGTCATAATAACAGGGAACCACTTAAAGATCTTCTCTTGCAATGGATCAGTGAAATTGCTTGGAGTGATCTTTTGCTGGAACCACATAGAAGCACCCATCAAAACAGGAAGTACAAAGTACGGGTCCATTACGGCAAGATTTTCTATCCAAAGTATCCATTGTGCACCTTGTAATTCATCCGCATTTAAAAGCACACGGTAAAGGGCAAAGAAAACAGGAATTTGCAGAATAAGAGGAAGACATCCACCCATTGGGTTTGCACCATGTTTCTTATACATTTCCATCATTTGGGCATTCATTTTTGCAGGATCACCCTTGTACTTCTCTTTGATATCTTTCATTTTAGGTGCCAAGTCTTTAAGCTTTTGCATAGACATCATACCTTTGTATGAAAGTGGGAATAATACAAGTTTCACAAGTAAAGTAAAGAGAATGATCGCCCATCCCCAGTTACCCACATAGTCATTTATCCAAAGCAATACTTTAAAAAATGGTTTTGCAAGGAATGAGAACCATCCAAACTCAATAGCATCAGTAAGTTCAGGATGAATAGCTCTTAGTATTCTTTCTTCCTTCGGTCCGATATAGGCATTTAAAGTTAAGGTATCTGATCCTTGTACAAAAATAAGTGGATCTCCATTTGCTTCTTTTAAGATAGAAACATTCATACCTTTGTCAAAATCAAAGAACATTGAAGCTACATATCTATCAAAAGCAGAAGCTATTTTTGCATTTTGGAACTTTTCGTACCCTTCAGCATCACCATCCTCAACAGTATTGATGATGTCATCCGCACCTTTTACCAAGGCACCTCTAACAAGCATGTACATTGATTTATCAGCATCCGGTCTATGTCCCGGTGTGATAAAAAATGGTGTTGAAGCAGAGGTTGTCACAGTAACACTGTATTCTCCCGTAGGCTTGAAGGTGATCTTTTTTGTAACTGTCATAGAAGAGAGTGTTTGTGTAAGAGTCACCGTTTGTGCACCACTGCTTAGATCTACAGTATTACTTCCTGCATTTACATAAGGTGTTTTAAATGCTTCTTCATTCAGTTTAACATCTGAAAATCTTACTTCCAGTGGTTTTACTTTATTTACATTTAACATCTTTAAATTATTACCCTCATCATCTTGATACTTCGTTTCTAAAAGTTCAACTTGAGAGATACGTCCAAACTCATCTACTGTCATGATAAAGTGATCAGATTTTACAGTAACTAAACCTGTAGATGCCATCTGTACCGGAGCACTTACAGCTGTTACTGCTGTACCACTTGGTGTAGGGACATTTGTATTAGATGTTGTGTCTACTGAAGGTGTCTGATGTGTAGTATTTGATGCTTGTTTGGCATCTTGAGTAGGTGTCTCAGGTTGGAAAAAGTAACTATAGCCAATAAATACAAAGAAAGAAAGTGCCAGTGCCAGAAGAAGTCGTCTATTTAAATCTTGTTGTTCCAAAATTATGCCTTTTATAATATGTCAATGATAGTATAGTGTTATATGTGTTAAATTAT
>CAKZWP010000014.1:0-4134 GCA_937921845.1 uncultured Sulfurovum sp. | reverse complement strand
CCAGCTGTGTTGTATCCGGCTACATCTTTAATGGTACGCTTACCTGCACGGATGATATCACCGTTTGCACGCACTGCACGAAGTGCCATGACATAGTCTTTTGTCAGGCCATATTTGGCTGCACGCATACCTCCGGCATTTTCACTTACATTTCCACCCAGTGTAGAATACTCTTCACTGGCAGGATCAGGTGGATAAAAAAGTCCTACTTCTTCTACAGCTTTTTGCAGGTCCATATTGATAACACCAGGTTGTACTACGGCAACCATATTTTCCATATCGATCTCAAGGATCTTGTTCATATGTTTTTCCATCCCTAAGGTGATGCCACCTTGGGTCGGTAGAGCCCCTCCGGTAAATCCTGAACCTGCTCCTCTTGGCGTGATGACGATGTGATGCTCGTTACAGTATGCAAGTATGGCGCTTACATCAGATTCATCTCTAGGAAAGAGTACGGCTTCAGGTTCAAAGCGTGTGCGTGTAGCATCATAAGAGTATGCGATGAGGTGTGCTTTGTCACTATAGACATTCTCTTTTCCGACAAGTGTTTCAAAATATTTTATATGTTTTTTATCTAGCATGGCATAGTCCTATTATAATGATTCCATCATGTTGTAATAATTGCCTTTAACGTCACTGCCGAACCATCCTGAATCAATTTGTTCAAATCGCATATAAAAAGGGAATGCTCCCTCTGCAGGAAGATTTGACATAGACTTTTTAGAGATTATCTTTCCAGAGACAGGGTCTAAAAGTACAGCAGAATCTTTACGTACGATATAGATAAGTCCTACTTGATATTTTTTTGCAAAACGAGCAAGGTTTTCTTTTGTTGGTTGTTCTTCGCCCTGAACAGAAAGATATAAGGCAAAAAGGTCTGGATGTATCCATTTTTTATTATGAGAAGAGACAATTTTTGCATAAGTGTCTGCATTCGGTGCTAAAAGAAGCACATTATTGTAAAGGTATCCACCGATGACTTTGTCTTTAGGTGAAACAGCTGTTTTAATGGTCGGTAGTTCATCATGATGCAGGATATCTGAAGTGACCAATGAAACGGATCCATCTGATGAAGTCTGGGCGATACGACTTGTGATAGCTGTCAGGTCATTGCCGTAATTATGTATCACAACACCACTCATACCATTGGTAGGGAATTTTTTGTTGAGTGTAATAGTATTTCCTTTTACAGATTTGACAGAAGTATGGACTGTTTGAGGGAAAAAACCTGCAACAAGAGGTAGAGAGAGTAGAGCGATAAGAGCTATTTTGTGCATAGCGATCCTTTGAGTGATAAAATAATTGTATTGATTATACAAGCAATATAGTAAAAGTTTATTGATGTCATCAGGGTAGCGGGTAGATTAACCTAGTTAAGTTATAATTATGTCCAATTAAGCAGTAGAGATAATGGAGCAGGATGGGAAGTCTTAAAAGTATATTGGTATGGATCTTGATATCAAGTTCATTATTTGGGGCAAAAGTAACACTTGAACGTTGGGAAAAAGGGAAAACTTTTTCAGACTATTTAACCTCTAGAGATATTTCTACAGGGCTATTAAATGATATTTCAAAAACAGATATCAAGTTCCTCTCCGAAATTGAAGGTGATCAACTGTTTTATGAGCTAAAAAATACAAATGATACACTTGAACAGGCACTGATCCCTATAGGGGAAGAGATGCAGATACGGTTGGCTAAAGCACGTGGCAGTGATACCTATAGTTTCGATATTATTCCTATAGAGTATAAAGAAAAAGAGTATAGTGCTACGGTTAACATAGAAAAAAACCTTTATACAGATGTTTGCAATGCCTTGCATCATCCTGCATTGGCAGACAAGATAGGTCAACTTTTTAATGGCAGCGTGGATGCAAGAAAGTTTAAGAAAGGAGATAAAGTCTCTTTTCTCTATACGCAGAAAACAAGAATGGGACAGCCATACTATACGCCACATATCAAAATAGCGATGCTTGAATCTAGAAAGAAACAACAATTCATTTACGCAGATGAAGATGGTTACGGCTATAAAACTGATGATAAGACACAAGCGTATGAGGTCAAAGGTAAGAAAAAAGTAACATATACACGCAAGGTGCCTATCAAAAGTACCTCTTCTCGTTTTGGTATGCCTTTGCGTCATGTACGTCTTACATCCCATTTCTCCCATAGAAGATATCATCCTATATTGAAACGGTATCGTCCGCATCATGGTACAGACTTTGGAGCAAAAAGAGGGACACCGCTTCTTGCTGTAAACGCTGGAAGAGTGAGTTTTTCCGGTCGTATGGGCGGGTATGGTAAAGTAGTGAAGATTAAGCATCCTGGGGGCTATGAATCCCTTTATGCGCATCAAAGTCGTATACGTGTAAAAAAAGGACAAAAGGTAAAAAAAGGTCAGATTATAGGATATGTAGGAAATACTGGACGAAGTACAGGCCCACACTTGCACTTTGGGCTGATGAAAAATGGCAGATGGATAAACCCTATGAGTGTTTTACGTAAGAAGTCTATCAAAACGTCTGTTTCGAAAAAATTTACCAAATATAAAGATGTGACTACCACAAAATACAAAGAAGTTGTGATCAAAAATGCAAAAGAGAATAGAGAAAAACTTTTGTCTTATCTCAAAACAGAAGGTACACCTTTTGTATGGGATGGTTATAAACAGACAAGTATGAAAGTAGAAGATGAGAGGGAAGTATTAAATGCCGACTCCTAAAAACCAAATTAAAGATTTTAAACTTCAACCTTTGGAAAATGCAAAGTTTATATCAACATCGTTTGCAACCTACGAACAAGACGGTATCAAGAAATCATGGGAAATCGTTGAAGCACATGACAGTGTTGCTATATTGATCTATCATAAAGAAAAGAGATCATTTATTTTAGTAAAGCAGTTCCGTCCTGCTGTCTACTTAAACAACGATAATGGCATGACAGTTGAACTTTGTGCAGGTATTGTAGATAAAAAAATCTCTTTGGCAGAAATAGCAAAAGAGGAGATTGAAGAGGAGTGCGGTTATGATGTTCCACTTCAAAACATCGAAAGAATCACTGCGTTTCATACGTCAGTAGGGTTTGCAGGAAGTAAACAGACACTCTACTTTGTCCAAGTCGATGAGAGTATGAAAGTGAGTGAAGGTGGGGGTGTAGACCATGAGCAGATAGAGGTACTCTACCTGCCTATAGGTGAAGCAAAGAAGCTTATCTATGATGAAAGCATAGCAAAAACACCAGGCCTCATGTTCGCATTTATGTGGTGGCTTGAAAAGAAAGAATAATTAAGCATCGAAACCGATGCTTTAATGTAGAAAGAATGATTGACTGTAAGTTTTGAGAACTTTTAAAGATAATCCCAAATAAGTTAGTCACAATATCTTTTGAGAAGACATTGGTACTCCTCTATACGTCTGTCACGTAAAAATGGCCAAATGTCACGTACCTCTTTCGTGCGTTCATGCTCGATATCTGCATAGAGTATGGTTTCATTTTCCTCATCTGATTGAGCCATCATCTCACCCTGTGCTCCACATACAAAAGAGTTACCCCAAAAACGTGTACCGGCCATCACGCCTGCACTGTCTTTTTCGAAGCCTACACGGTTACAACTTAGTACGGGTATACCATTGGCAATGGCATGAGAACGCTGTATGGTGATCCAGCTATCTAGTTGTCTGGCTTTCTCTTCATCAGAGTCTTCATCAAACCAGCCTATGGCAGTAGGATAGATGAGCAGTTCTGCCCCCTTAAGTGTCATGATACGTGCAGCTTCAGGGTACCATTGATCCCAGCAGACAAGTACACCCAGTTTTCCTACAGAAGTTTGTATAGGTTCAAACCCAAGATCTCCAGGGGTAAAGTAAAACTTCTCATAAAACCCAGGATCATCAGGGATGTGCATTTTACGATATTTACCTGCAACAGATCCATCTTTTTCAAAGACTACGGCTGTGTTGTGGTAGAGCCCTGCTGTGCGTTTTTCAAAAAGTGAGGTGACCAAAACCACATTGTTCTCCTTGGCAATATTACTCCAAAATGCTATATCGGATTCAAAGTCAGCTGCATAATCAAAAAACTTTGTATCTTCACTTTGACAAAAGTATTCAGTTTGATGCAGTTCTTGTAGAACAA
>CAKZWP010000013.1:0-2703 GCA_937921845.1 uncultured Sulfurovum sp. | reverse complement strand
CTTACCGGTGTTAAGGCCGGTCATCTTGCTTACATAGGAGATGCCACTATAGATGAAGGTTCTAACATAGGTGCAGGTGTCATTACTTGTAACTATGATGGTAAAAACAAATACCAGACCAAGATCGGAAAAAATGTATTTGTAGGATCAGATACACAACTTGTTGCCCCTGTTACTATAGAAGATGATGTTATGATAGCAGCAGGAAGTACCATAAACAAAAATGTAGCGCAAGGTGAACTTGCTATCTCAAGAGCACCTATGAAAACGATCAAAAACTTTTTTTATAAATTTTTTGGAGACAAATAATATGCAAATTGATCTAACAGGTAAATCTGTACTCTTAGGTGTGACAGGAAGTATATCAGCGTATAAGGCTTGTGACCTAGCAAGACTATTTGTAAAAGCAGGTGCTTCTGTACATGTAGTCATGAGTACTTCATCACAACGCTTTGTATCCTCACTTACTTTCGAAGCCCTTACTCGTAATGCTGTTTTAACTGAAGATAGTGAATCTTGGGCTAGTGAGCTAAATCATATAGAGCTAGGTAAAAAGTGTGATATTTTTATCATTGCTCCTGCAACTGCCAATACCATTAACAAAATTGCACAAGGTATTGCTGATAATATTTTAACCCAAACTGCCTTGGCATTTAAAGATAAAATCCTCATTGCTCCTGCAGCCAATACGCAGATGCTTACAAATACTGCTACATGTAATGCCATTACATTTTTGCAAAACAATAACTATGAAATTATTAACCCGCAAGATAAACTCCTTGCCTGCGGAGATGTTGGAAGTGGTGCACTAGCAGAACCAACAGAAATATTTTTTGAAGTTGCAAAAGCATTATATAATGATCCATTCTGGGAAAACAGACCTGTAATTGTAACGGGTGGCGGAACACGTGAGAAACTAGATGAAGTGCGCTATATATCGAACTTTTCATCTGGGAAAATGGCAAAGTCACTCTGTGTCGCACTCTATTTAAGAGGAGCAGATGTATCATATATTTCTACTATGGGGTTTGATGACCTGCCATCAGCTATTACAACAATAGAAGCCCATGATGCCCAAGATATTTTAGATGCTACACAAACATCTATTAAAAAAGCAACAACAGATAAGCATACTCTGAAAATGCCATATTTATTTATGGTAGCAGCCATTGCAGACTTTACACCAAAATCCCCACAAAGTGGTAAACTTAAAAAATCAACACTTGGTAATACATGGAACATTGAACTCAAACAGACAACCGATGTGCTAGCAACTATAGACAAAAGTGCTATAAAGACAGTGGGCTTTAAAGCTGAAATGGATACAAAGGAAGGATTAAATAATGCCGTTTCCCTTTTAGATAAAAAAGGAGTAGACGCTGTATGTTACAACCTTTTAAAGGATGCCAAAAGTTTTGGTGGCAATGAAAATGAAATTACATTTATTACTAGAGATACAAAAGTTGCTTTGGGACGTGCAGATAAACTCACTCTCTCTGGTAAGATATTGAATGAATCAAAAAAACTCATTCATAAAGAAGAAATAAATGCCTAAAAATATTTTAAAACATCTAGCTATTATTATGGATGGTAATGGAAGATGGGCAAAAAAACGTGGCCTCAACCGCACTAAAGGCCATGAACAAGGAGCTGAGACGATCCGTAAGATCACTACATGTTGCGCCAAACATCCAACTATAGAGACTACAACCTTCTATGCATTTAGTACAGAAAACTGGAAGCGTCCTAAATTAGAAGTCGAGTTTCTTATGAAAATGTTAGATAAATACCTCAAAAATGAACTTGCAACCTATCAAGAATATAATATTCGTTTTCTAGCAATTGGAGATCTGTCTTCATTTTCAAAACCTTTGCAAAAACGTATCAAAGAGACAGAAGAGCTGACTAAAAACAACACTGACCTTATACAAATTCTTGCACTCAATTATGGTGGTCGTGCGGAGATAACAAATGCAGTCAATACGCTTATCCAGCAAGGAAAGGAACATGTAACCGAGGAAGAGATCTCCTCTGCTCTACAAACACCCTATAGTGATATAGACTTGCTTATCCGTACCAGTGGCGAAGAACGTGTTTCCAACTTTTTACTCTGGCAACTAAGTTATTCTGAGTTGTACTTTACACCAACACTTTGGCCTGACTTCACAGCCAAAGAGATGCTTGAAATTATAGAAAATTATGAACAACGTAACAGACGTTTTGGAGGGGTATAATGCCAGAAACAATTTTAATTGAAATAGCCATTATTGTATTTATCTTTGGAGCGATGATAGGTTCTTTTTTAAATGTCGTCATCTACCGTATACCAAAAGGTGAAAGTATTGTCTTTCCTTCATCAAAATGCCAAAGCTGTCAGAATGCTTTGAAATGGTGGCATAATATTCCTATCTTTTCATGGTTGTTTTTGAGAGGAAAATGTTATTTCTGTAAAGAGAAAATATCTGCACAATACCCCATCGTTGAATTGCTTACAGGGGTTATCTTTGTTGCACTCTATTTCAAATTAGGATTGGTCTGGTATCTACCTTTTATTGCTGCTTCTTTTGCTGCATTGCTTGCCCTTGTGATGATAGACTTCAAATATATGGCCGTACCTGACAATGTAAACTTTGCAGCACTTATTTTCGCTCTGCTTCAACCTGAGTTTCTTATGGCACTTCTCTACGCAAGTATCGCTGCGGG
>CAKZWP010000012.1:0-9485 GCA_937921845.1 uncultured Sulfurovum sp. | reverse complement strand
TTATAGAGTTTTGTCGTAAAGGCTATCTCATCTTCCACATTGAGCCAAATGTAAAATGTCGCTTCAGGGGCTTCTACCCCTAAAACCTCTTTGGCTACATCAAAGTTCTTTTTATACTTTTCTCTAAATACCTCTACATGAGCTTGATCTGCCCATGCAGCGGCAGCAGCATGTTGAAGCGGTAACGGTGAAGCACAACCTACATACGTTCTGTATACCATATACGCTTTGAGTATCTCTGCATCACCTGCGATGAAACCGGAACGAAGTCCCGGTGCAGAGGAACGTTTAGAGATGGAGTTGATCACCAATACATTTTTAAAGCTTTCATTGCCTAATTCTATACTTGCATTAAGAAGTGACGGCAGAGGCTCACCCAAGTAAAGGTCAGCATAACACTCATCATTTAAAAGTACAAAATCATGTTTTAATGCCAGTTCTACCCACTTTTTCAAATCTTCCATACACATCACTGATGATGTAGGATTGTTAGGTGAATTGAGTATCACAAAATCCGCTCTGCTCAGTGCTTCTTCATCCACTTCTGGCTGAAAGTGATTTGTTTCATTGAGATTGAGGTAGATCACTTCCGCTCTACATGCTTTGGCTGCACCCTCATAGATCTGATAAAAAGGATTAGGAAAAACCATCACAGGGTCTTTTACATCATGCAGTAAAAACTGAGGGAAATTAAACAATACTTCACGCGTCCCAAAAGTTGGAATGATCTGTGCATTTGTCAGGGTGAGACCAAAACGCTTTTTGTTATACGTCAACATCCCTTCTCTAAGTTCTGTTTCACCAGCCGTTTTCGGATATTTGTTGAGCAGTGCAGAGGCATCATTAAGTGCATCCACTATAAATGTCGGTGTTTCAAACTGAGGCTCACCGATCGTCAAGCTAAGTGCAGAGTAATCCCTGTTGGGTGTCACATTTTCAAGTAGTTGATTGAGTTTCTCAAAAGGGTAAGTTTCGAAGTTCATTGTTGCCCTAAATTTTTAAAAGATTATAGCGTATTTGGAGTAAACTATAACTTTACGATAAATGCCCCATAGTTGATATGTTTGCGTACTTTTTCCAAAGCATCTCTTGCAGTTTTTTCATCTTTATACCCACCAATAAGTACTTTATACATCTCTGTATGACGTACAGTATAATGTAACCCCAAAGCTTTTATTTTTGATAGATACTTCTTGTTTGGCATCGAAGAGAACGAACCAGCCTGCACATAATACATTTTAGAAAGGGCTTTTGTCACCTTTTTAGTTTTGGGCGGTGCTTTTGTTTTGACCTTAGTAAATAACTTTTTTGATGTAGGCTTTTTCTTTTGTACTATTTTAGAAGAAGATTTAGAAGAAGGTTTCGCTGAACTTTTCACCAACCATGTTATGATCTTATCTTCAAGTTTTGCAGCACGATATCTTGCTTTTTGACTGTTAACCAGTATCACCACCGTATAACGTTTTCCAGCTCTGTTTTTAACATAACCGCCTATGTTTTTCACACGTCTGAGTGTCCCTGTCTTCATCCATGCACGTTTCTTTACCACGGTATTTCTAAAACGGCGTTTTATGGTTCCGTCTACACCCGCTATCGAAAGTGTCTCCATCCATCTGGACCCATAACGATCATATGCATCATCTAACATACGAGCCAAAATTTTTGCGTTCATTTTTGATGTACGGGAAAGCCCGCTTCCATTATCGATTCTTAATGTTCCCTCACCCAATGCACCTCTTGAACCCAAGATATAAGTGATCGCATCTCTTCCTTTTTTCATTGTAGCAGGTGCACCATATAGTTTTGCGCCTAAAAGAAGCAGAAGATGTCTTGCGTAAAGGTTATTGCTTTCTTTGTTTGTTTCAGAAACGATCTCTTCTAAAATGTCCGAATAATGGGTATAAAGCAGTGCTGCATGTTTAGGTATCTTACGTAATTTTAGGCTTCCTCTTACCTCTACTCCCTCATTTTTAAGTCTGTCTTTCAGTGCATAATAAAATGATTTATAGGGTTTGGTAACTACTTTAGAGATGTTACGTTTTCCGCATCGTTTGGAAATTTTACCTTTGAGTAACACGGTAGGAATCACTTCACTTTTATCGATTCTGACCCCTGGCCAGGAGTATTTTCCTTTACAGGGTTTATTGACAGGTTGTAATTGATTGACAACTTTATAACTCTCATCCGCATGTTTTTTATGTACTTTATTTTTGTTGGGTGTCACAGATACTGTGATGAGACGTTCATTGAACATCATTGCGTCTGGCATAGCATTATATGCGCTGTAGAGATGTTCATCAAAACCTGAACTGTCTTTGTTACCTATTTTAAAATAGCTTCTGTCTATGACGATATCACCCCTGATTTGGCGTATCCCTTCTGCACGGATAGTTGAGACGATCTTCTCAAGATCCTTATCATTTAAAGTAGGGTCACCAAATCCTTTAATGAGTAGATCACCTTGAAGTACACCATTTTGCAATCTCCCTGTAGTATAAAACTTCGTAGGCCAACGGTAATCAAATCCCAGTTTCAATACGCTCGTGTATGTCGTTAACACCTTGATAACAGATGCAGGAATACGTGTTTTATGTGCATTCAGTGAAGCAACGACTTTTCCACCTTTTCCGGCTTCTTTAATATAGATACTGATATCTTTTTTTGCGATGCCTGACTTTCGTATCTCTTCATTGATGACTTGGGGTAAAGCATACAGCCAGACAGAGAGGATCAAATAGATAACTAGACTTCTCAACTGATCTCCTTATATGCATCAAGAAGTCGCTGCATCGCTTCTTTGACTACTTCTATAGATGTTCCGATATTAAGACGCATAAAGCCTTCACCGGCATCGCCAAAGCTCTTGCCGTCATTCAGTCCAAGTTTTGCTTTATACAAAAAGAAATCCACCAGTTGATCATGAGAGAGCCCCATCCCTTCGCAATCCAGCCACATTAAATAAGTCGCTTCTGTAGGGACTGCCTGTATCGGTATCTGATGCTCTTCTAAAAATGTGTTCACATAGGTGATGTTTGAGAGTAAATGCTCTTTCAGCTGCTCTAGCCATGGAGCACCTTCACTATAGGCACTCATCAATGCTTCTATACCAAAAGGGTTCCCGTTCGTAATGCCTGATCTGTTTTGTTCAAGTATATATTCTTGGCGTAGTTTGGTATCAGGAATGATCGCATAAGAGGTATTCAGTCCCGCAACGTTAAATGTTTTGGAAGGTGCATTTAAGATGACACAATGATGCATCATCTTCTCAAAACTACCGATGCTGCGATGTACATTTGCATGAACAATATCTGCATGAATTTCATCCGAAATGATTAGTACCTCATTTTCTATACAAATATCAATGATCTTTTCCAACTCTTCTTTAGACCATACCCGTCCAGTCGGATTATGCGGTGAGCAGAGTAAAAAGAGTTTGGCTTCTTTTGCTTTACGTTCAAAGTCTTCAAAATCTATATGATAACTGCCATTTTCATAGACCAGTGTGTTGTCAAGTACCTTTCTCTTTTTATGTTCTACAGAACTGACAAAAGGCGGATAAATAGGTGTTTGTACTATGATCCCATCACCCTCTTGAGTGTAAGCAGAGATGATAAAGTTCAAAGAAGGCACCACACCGTAACAAGGAACGATCCACTCTTTTTCTATCTGCCAGGAAAAACGGTTTTGCATCCAGTTTTGAATCGCTTCATAATAGCTATCAGGGTAAATGGTATAGCCGTATAGAGGATGAGAAGCTCGTTTCATCATCGACTCTTGTACGCACTTTGGTGAAGCCAGATCCATATCTGCTACCCACAAAGGGATCAGGTCATCCGTGCCAAATTTTTTCTTGGCTTCATCCCACTTTACGTTGTGTGTACCTTGTCGGTTTACAGATTCAAACATCGTCACTTCTCTTTTGCCAAATGGTCATATGGGCTATCGTATATTGATGTTTACGTGCAGTCTCTTGTATGACAAACGGGACATCTCTGGTATCGATTAGTTCAAAGTCTTTACCCAATATCTCTTTAAGCCCTTCAAGTGTCGTGATGTTTTCACCGTCTCTTTTGTATCCACCTATCCATTTCTCTTTAGGTGTAGACTCCTCCTGCCAGGTGTACGGAGAGGTTAAAATGAGCATACCTCCATCATTGATACGTGAAGCCAGAGAATCTAAAAACTTTTTAGGGTCATAGAGTCTGTCAATGAGGTTACCCCCGAAAATCAGATCAAAGTCTTTGTAGATAGGTTTTAAGTTACAGGCATCCGCTTGCCAAAATGAGACTTTTTTACGTTCTTCTTCCAAATCAAAATCTTTAAGATTCACTTCGTAAAAGTTTTCCAGTTCACCTTCGGTTGGCATTGTATAACGAAGCACGCCATTTTCTTTAAGATTTTGCGTTTCCTGTATGAAACGTGCAGAAAAATCTACACCTATGACCTCTTCAAACCCACGTGCCAGTTCAAATGAACTGCGTCCTATAGCACAGCCTATATCTAATGCTTTGCCCTTAGGCTTCCCTTGCATATATGCTAAAGCGATCCTTGCACACGCTGCGGGATAATTTTCTACACCTAAAATATTTTCACCCCAACCAAAATGACAATACTGGGAGATAAGGCTGTCCGTATTGTAAATATTAGTTGTCACACTCTCTTCATACTCACTCTGTACATACCTAAACCCTGCATGCTGATAAAAATGCCGTCTAAACCCATAACGGCTCTTTTGTGTAGCAAGGTTCCCGCAACTTATCCATGATCCACCATTGATGAGATTATGTTTACCATCATAGGTTGGTACAGTAAAGTCATCATAAATAGGGTGTACTTTAAAACCTTCAAAAGGATAGATCGGTGTACGTGACCACTGCCAGACATTCCCTATAATATCATAAAATTCACCATGTTTATAGGTATCCACAGGTACACATGAGGCAAAACCTTCAAGATTGATATTGGCGATGGTTTCACCTTTTACTGTCCATTCCAAATAGGAAGGTACTTTACTTTCATCACGTAATCTCACATATTCATCTTCTGTAGGTAAAGTGATAGTGGTACCTTCTTTTTGGCTCTTCCACTTGCAAAATGCAGCTGCTTCCAAGTGATTCACTTCTACCGGCCAATTCATGGGAAGGTCTATCTCTCTGCTCACAGTACGAAATCTGTACCCCTCTTCTACTTTACGCCAGAACATAGGATATTCTGCATGTGTATAGGCTTTCCATGCCTTTCCTTCTTCACACCAAAATGTCTCATTACTGTACCCTGCATCTTTCACAAAATCTAAGAATTCAGCATTGGAAGTAAGGTATTTAGCAGCTTTAAATGCTGGTATATGTGCCTGATGATCTCCAAACTCATTGTCCCAGCCAAAAAGTTTTGCATCTTTATTTTTCCCCAGGATCACTGTACCTGTACTTACATCAAGCAGTTCATTTTTGGGTGCATCTCCATAACTTTCACACTCTTTCCATTCTCTGTTTTCCTGTACAGATTCAAATGGGAGTTGACGTATAAGTACTGAAGAAGTTTCAAGATGTATGTTCTCATGTGCAATACCCATCAAAATAACCCACCAAGGTGAATCATCTGTAATAGGAAGTTCTAAAGGAAGGGAATCTATAAGTGTAGAGACTCTTTTATATACTTCGTCACGATAGGCTTGTGTTTCAGCCAAAGTCGGCCAATCATAATGTGCTTCATTCAAATCATCCCAACTCATCTCATCTACACCAACAGCAAAGATAGATTCAAGTCTGGGATCTACACGTTCATCGATAATTTTAGCAAGTTTGAATTTGTTAATAAAAAATGTAGCGGTATGTCCGTAGTAAAAAATAATAGGATGACGAAGAGGATCTGCTTTTTGGAAATAAGCGCTTTCATCTATAACAATACGAAAGAGGGACTCATACCGTTTATAACAGTGTTGAAAATAGCGTTTAATCTCTTTTCGTTTCTGTTCGGAGTCTATCCCATGAAGTGTAGGCATACTTAGCACGTCTCATTCCTTCGAATTAATATACATGTAAGATACCTATACTAGGCTTAAAAATAAAAGCTTAAGCATCTAGTTTAACAGTAAAAAAACCAGTTGCGTGAGCACTCTGCTGAAGATATTGAAGTGTATAGCTTTAGCAGAACTCAGCGTTAGCAATATATTTTTGATAATTTGCCTAGATGGCAAGTTAATCATAAATATATAATTTTGGGCTTTGCTCAAAAAGCGTCTCCCAACTAAATACTAGAAGTCTGCCTTTTCCTTTGAACTCTCGATCATAGAGATAAAAATAGTATAAAGGTTCGCAATCACGGCACCGATGACCAATCCTGTTGCTAAAGGATCATTCCCATAGAACTGTAAAGCAAAAAATGCCGGCAGTAGGTGTAAGTCTGCAACCAATGAACCTGCTAAGAGTTCAGCTGAAAGCAAATTTCTTACCCCTATCTTTAGGAGTGTAGAAATCACATTCACAGACCCTGCTACAAACAGTGCTACCACTGAATGTTCATACAAAAATGCTGCTGATGTCGTAAGTGACATCAACGTAAAAAACATATAAAAAACTTTACCCCAATTCATTGAAACTCCTTAAACTTTAACTATAGTGTACCATTTTCATACATAGCACGCATTTTTTCTTTCTCTTTTTCTCTTTTGAGTTTTTGTGCTTCCTTTTCTCTGAAGCCACCTACTGAGAAACCAAGCCACATCAAGATAGGTGATGCCACAAAGATAGAAGAGTATGTACCCACTACAACACCCACAAGCAGTGTGAAACTAAACCCGTTAATAATCTCTCCACCAAACAGGTAGAGTGTCAGCACAACAAAGAATGTTGTGAGTGATGTCAACGTCGTACGTGAAAGTGTACGTGTCACCGACTCATCGATAATAGCGCCAAGATCTGGATCTTTAATCGTTCTGATACCTTCACGAATACGGTCAAATACAATGATCGTATCGTTCAATGAATACCCGAGTATGGTCAATAGTGCTGCCAAAATGTCAAGGTTGACCTCAACATTAAACAAGACGATCATCCCCATAGCGATGGTAACATCATGCATGAGTGCCATCACAGAAGCGACAGCAAAACGCCATTCAAATCTAAAGGAAACATAAATAAGGATACCAATGATAGCCAGTACCATAGCAGTAAGTCCTTTTTCACGTAACTCAGATCCTACTTTTGCACCAACCATATCGACACGTCTTACTTCAAAGTCACCTGTATCTTGAAGCAATGTTCTTATTTGATCACCGACATCTTCACCTAAGGCTTTTGAACTTGTTTTAGTACGGATGACCACTTCATCCTCACCACCAAAGAAAGTCACGGTTGCACCTTCATAAGATTTATCAGATTCTACCGCTTCTCTTACTTTCTCTATGGGTGCTTTACCTTCGTATTGTACCTGTATAAGTGTACCACCGGCAAAGTCTATACCGTAGTTAAATCCTTTACCGATGATCAATCCCAACGCAATTATAAGTACTGTGATCGAGAGTAATCCAAAACGTTTACTCTTGCTCATCAACGAGAGAGGTTTTTTATATTTAAAAATTTCCATTATTTTGCTCCCCCTGTCCTGATACCAAACCAGAACCCTAGTTTGTTCTTATTGATTCTTGGCAGTAACCATTGGTAAATACCATGTGTCCCTACAATAGCAGTCAACATAGATGCCATAATACCGATACTCATCGTAAGAGCAAACCCTTTGATCGCACCAGTACCATATGCATAAAGTACTGTTGCCGCGATCAGTGTTGTTACATTGGCATCCCAAATGGCAGTAAAGGCATTACTATATCCATCTTCTATCGATTTACCGACAGATTTACCTGCATAGAGTAACTCCCTGATACGTTCAGAGATAATCACGTTCGCATCAACCGCCATACCGACAGTAAGAACGATACCTGCCATACCAGGCAATGTAAGTGTTGCACCAAAAAGTGACATGATCGCAAGTATCAGGAAAAGGTTTCCTATCAATGCGACATTGGCAACGATACCTGCCATACCATAGTAAACCACCATAAAGAATACAACCAAAATAAACCCTAACGCCAAAGCCATAGAACTGGCCTTAATGCTGTCTGCACCCAAGCTTGGTCCTACCGAACGTTTTTCCATCACATAGACAGGTGCAAGTAGTGCTCCTGATCGAAGTGCAATAGCAAGGTCATGTGCTTCTGAAAGCTCAAATCTTCCAGAGATCTGTACACGTCCGCCACCGATACGCTCGTTGATGTTCGGTGCTGAGTAAACTTTATTATCCAAAACAACTGCCATACGTTTCCCTACACTAACACCTGTAAAGTCTCCAAATATTTTGGCACCCTGTCCGTTCAGTGTAAAGTTAATGACAGGTTGATTGCTCTCATCAAAGCCTACCTTTGCATCTGTCAGCATAGAACCATCCAGTACGGGAATCGCACGAAGCAGATACTTTTCATCTGTGTTTACATCAGGAAGTATCACATCACCAAAACTTTTTGCTTCTTGTACACTCATCGTGTTTACTCTTGTGTTTCTGTCTTCATCTACAGCCATAAGTTGCAAATGTGCAGCACGTGCAATGAGTTCACGGATACGCTGTTCATCTTCTTGCGTTTTGATACCTGGTACCTCTACAAGGATCTTATCTTCACCCTGTTTTGCTACCGTTGGTTCTGCAAGTCCAAACTCATTGAGTCTGTTTCTGATAGTATCTACTGCTTGTTGAATGGCATTTTGTTTTGTACGTTCCACTTCAGCTTCCGTCATAGCCAATGAAAATTTCAATCCATTGTCAATAACGACTGTACCTTCAAGCTCTTTTTTGAGAAGTTCTTTGGCCTTAGTTACATCATCTGTATCAAGAAGTTCAAAAGTGATCTTTTCACCATCCACCATACGAAGTTCATCAAAGATGATCTCTTCATCGTCAAAGATATACTTTACGGATGCCGCCATAGATTTAATACGTGATTCGATCGCAATTTCACTTTTGATCCCAAGGAGCATATGTAAACCACCTTGAAGATCAAGCCCTAAAGTGATTTTCTTGCCACTTTCACTTTGCGTTAAAGAAGGAACAGAGAAAACCACACCAAAAATAAGTGCAAAAGCAAAAAGTATTACCCTAAAATTAAGCGTCTTCACCCAACTCAACCTTTTTTGCAACATATGCTCTGTCTAATTTCACTATAGTGTCATCATTTAGTTTGATTTTGATAAAATCTTCTTCAGGTTTAACAATAACAGCCATAAGACCACCAGTAGTGATGATGTGATCACCTTTCGCTAGACTTTCAAGCATTGCTTTATGTGCTTTTTGATGTTTCTGCTGTGGTCTGATGATCAAAAAATAGAAAATCGCAAATAAGATAATGAGGGGTAAAAATGAGCCAAGTTGTTCCATGGAAAGCCTTTATGTATAAAATTAGCCAATATTTTAGCACCTTTGAACTAACAAGAGCCTTG
>CAKZWP010000011.1:0-20310 GCA_937921845.1 uncultured Sulfurovum sp. | reverse complement strand
AATTTTTTTAGAGGAGCACACTGTTTCTTTTTAAGTTTATTTTTGTGTTTGAATCATATACCCTTCTCTGATCTTAGTTTGTATTATATCAAAGGGTAGTTTTTTTCTCAGTTCAACAAGTAACTGTCTTAAAGGGTACGTCTCTTTAATTTCACCTTCCCACACATAGTCATAAATCATATCATTAGGAACAACAGTGTTTATATGTTTCATCAAGATAGCACAAAATCTTTTTTCTTTATATCTTAATTTGATAGGCCTGTTTTGATAATAAAATTCTTCTCTGTTGAGATCATAAGTAAGTTCATCGTTTAAAGTGATCATTGCAGGCTTATTAAGGGACAACAAATTATTGATCCGTATATCCAGCTCTTTTAAATGGAATGGTTTTTTGATGTATTCACTGCATCCATTTTCAAAGGCTGTAGCAAAGTTTTGTATCTCCAAAGATGCGGTGATGATGATAATTGGGGTATCAAGATCTGTTTTTCGAATGTGCTTAAGTAGATCTAGACCATTAATACGGGGAATATTAATATCAATAATATAAAGATCAAAATGCCCACTGTCTATCTGATCAAGGGCATCTAAACCATCTTTTATACTCACTGTATCAAATGACTTGATCTTACAAAATTCACTAATGGCGATGTTCAGTTGGACATCATCTTCTATTATTAATACTTTCATTCTAATAGTATATTATAAAAGATGTAATATCTATGTCACATCAGGTTTAGAAACTATTGTTTTTTCATGAGAACTGTAAACATTAGCTTAGCATACCTCTGATCTCATCTTCGTCTATCATATCTTTTTCATATTTGATGACGGCGATGTTCTCTGTTTCATTGACATAACTCTCTACGATTGCTTCATGACTTGTAAGCGAAGAGACTCTTTCTCTGTCAAAAAGGTCTAGAGGAAGGTAGACATTTCCTCTGTTATTTGGGCTTGGCATAGTCGCTACCCAGATGAACCATATAACGGCGATGACAGCTACCACAACAGAAAGTGTCGCTCTGTCGTAGTGCTGCATAAGCCAACCGGCAAGCAGACCACCCAAAAAGATACCTACATATGCAAAAGTATTGGCTACACCAAGTGCAGCACCTTTTTGGTGCACTTTGGCAAATTTGGCTACAAAACTTTGTAAGAGAGGTTCAAACATATTGAATCCGATGAAGAAAAGTACAACACCCACGACAAAGACCCATGCAGAACCTGCAAATCCCATCGCTAAGAAACCTAAGAAGATGACAGCAACTGAGATCATAAAGACCTCTTTTCCTTTTCCGTACTTCTCACCAAATATCGCTGCAGGAGCCATAGCGAGGAAACCAAAGATCATCGCAGGGAAATAGACTTTCCATAACTCAGACTTGTCCCATCCAAAGCCACCTTCTTCAAGTCCCTGTGTCATCACAACAGGGATGATGAAAAATGCCATGGTCATAATAGACGAGTGGAAAAGAAACGTGATATACATACGTGTCAAAGACTTGTCTTTAAAGACTTCTATCATCTTGGACTCTTCTTCTGCATAGCTGTGAACGATGGTTGGCGGTTTAGGTACGGCGGTAAATAAAATACCTATAGCTAACACGGAAAGAATAGCAGTAAGCCAAAAGAGTTTGTCTATCCCCCAGTTACCACCTACTACAGGTGCGATGATCATCGCAGCTGCAAAACTCAGCGCAATCGTCCCACCCATGATAGCCATAGCATGTGCACGTTGTTCCTCTTTTACAAGGTCTGCCACCATAGCCGAGACAACAGACCCAATGGCTCCTGCACCTTGCAGGAAACGTCCAACAAGAAGCATATAAATGTTGTCGCTCACAGCAGCGATTACTGAACCGATAATGAAGATAATAAGACCAAAAAGCAACGTCTTTTTACGGCCTACCTTGTCACTGATCAACCCAAAAGGTACTTGAAATGCTGCCTGGGTGAGTGCATAACCACCCACAACAAGACCTGCCAAAAATGGTGTTGCACCTTCCATGTCAAGTGCATAGATCGAGAGAACAGGAAGGACGATAAAGAGCCCAAAAAATCTCAAAGCAACAATGAGACTGAGTGGCATGATCTGTTTAATCATAGTGATACCTCTATTTAGATAAAATTTCTCTCATTATATAACGAAATATTTAAGAGTAGATGATAAAGGTTAAGAACTGTCATCTCTCGTCAAGGACGAAGTGTGAGTGGAAGGAATTTTCACAGTGCGAAGTCCTGTGAAAAGGAGAGTATGTATGCGTATCGTTTTAGCAACAGGGAACAAAGGTAAACTACGTGAATTTAAACAAATGTGTCAAGATGAAGTAGTGGCTTTTTCTGAACTTTTGGGTGAGTTTGATATCGTAGAAGACGGAGATACATTTGCAGCCAATGCACTGATAAAAGCACGTACGATCTACGAGAAGTTAGGCGAAGAGTATTTGGTAGTATCTGATGACAGTGGCATCTCTCTGCCTATACTTGACGGAGCACCGGGCATTTACTCCGCACGTTATGCAGGAGAAGATGTTACAGATAAAGACAACCTCAATAAACTCATAGAATCAGTGAAAGAAAAAGGGCTAAAGTCTACACCGGCTTACTATACGGCTGCTATGGCCATTGTCTCCAAGTATGGAGAGTATGTGGTGCATGGATGGATGCATGGAGATGTCATAGATGAACCTAGGGGAGATAAAGGGTTTGGATATGATCCGATATTTATTCCTTCAGGATTTGATAAAACATTGGGAGAACTTGATGATGATATTAAATCTAAAATTTCTCATCGTGCTCAAGCTCTAGATTTAGCCAAACCGATTATACAGATGTTGAAAAATAAGTAGTATAATTTTTATAGTAGTTAAGATATTATCACTACTTTTTTACAAAAGTAGACAAAAATCGTCACGGCTCTCGAATCGCTTTTCTTTCAAGGGCGTTCACCGTGACATTATTTAATGGAGAAGAGCGAAAATGAACAAACAACAATTTATGGAAGATCTGCAGATTATTTATGACGAATTACAACTTAGACAGGCAAGTCTCAATAACTATTATGAATTGTTAGATGAAGATAAAGGGCATGATAGAGCCAATGAAGTAGTAGAGGCATTTCTAAGCCTTATGGACATACCTAGAAATAAAGACTCTGAGATGGCAGCACTTACACGTGTTGTAAACCTCCGTGAAGATGCTTTAGAACAAGTGTTAGAGAAAAATGGTTGTGCTAAAGATGAGATAGCCATGAAAAAAGAGTTGGCATATGGGTTTGTAAGTACGATGCATATTACGCGTCATGAAAAATTTATCACATGGGTAGAAGAGAATAAACTTCTTACACCATTTTATCGTTCACTTATCTTAGGTGTACATTATGTAGGAATTGCTATGAGTGTATGGCAGAGCCATTGGACACACCATATCATCCATAGTGTGAATCTACAACTCTCTGAAATGTTTAATGGTGATGATGCCAAAGTTTTTGAGATGCTTCAAAATGAATCTCTGCTCGATACAGATGAGAGCGGATGTGTAGCAGATAGATGTTACTCTGTACTTAAAAAAGAGGATACAGGGTATAAAAGTATTGCCTATGCAGAAGCATTTTCTGATGAAGTGACACAGGTTACTACAGCACTTGAACAGCTCATTTCACTTTTGAGTCAACATGAAGATGATGTTTTTAATCAAAAATCAGAATGGATAGCTTATTTTACAGCACTAAAAGTAGCTTTTGCACATACGAAAACCAATGAACTTATAGGTAAATGGGCAGAAGTAGATAGACGTTGGATGGCTATAACGACACCATTGCAGGTAGGGCATCCGTTAGAGTATTATGAGGATCACTATAGAAAAGCCGTAGCGTTAGAATGGGATCTTCGTATTGTCAATCCTAAACTACAAGAAGGTTCAAATACACGTAATAATATTAAACTTTTTGCCTATGAAATGGCAAAAGATTTTGGTGAAGAAGCGTTACATACGATGAGTAAGAATCTTTTACAGGTCGATGAAACCCAACTCTATATTGGTCAACCCGTCCTTTACTATGGAGCCGAATTCAATGGGCTTTTCTCTGCACAGGTCGTTCCTAATGACGAACAAGTTTCTGCTGAATTGGGTAAAAAGATATTTGCTTATGCAGACTTTGTAATGGAGAGTAAAAAATCCAAGCCTATCATGAACCTCTCAGTAGAGACATTGGGTGAAGCGTTTGTAAAAAAACAAAAAGCACTTGTGGACAACGAACCTAAACTTTGGCAGGAGATCTATGACATATCAACTGTTGGACATGAGTACGGGCACATCCTTTGGATAGATGCAGACACAGAAACCAAGATGAACGCTTCAGGACAGTTTAAAAATATCGAAGAGTTTAAAGCTACTGCCGGTGGCTTGATGGCATTCTTCTCAAATGAACGTGAAGAACTGAAAACACACATTGTAGATGATGTTGTTTCACGTGCAGTAGGGCTTATGGCATGGCGTGAAGTAGGTGAAGTATTGCCATATTATTGTGAAGGATTGATTCACCTTGATATCCTCTTTAGCTCAGGTGTAATCACCTATGACGGAGAGATAAACATTGACTATAGCAAGTATGATGCTATGAAAGAAACTTATCAAAATGCCTATAGAAATTTATCAGAAAATTATCTTTCAAAAGTAGATGCAAATGTCTATTTGAGTACATATGCCACTAAAGAAAATAGCGTATATTTACCGTTAAAAGAAGAGATAAAATCGTTTGTAGAGCACTATTATGCAAGATATAAAGAGATAGGACAGCAAACTATCGTACTTTCGTAAGATACCAGTAGAAGGGTTTTCCTTCTCTTCTACCACGGTTTAATTATTTTCCTTCACCATTCTCTAACCTCATTTTCGCTATAATCCACGTAATTATGCCGTCTTCATGATGGCGATCATGAGGATATATATGCTACTTTTTACACCAGGACCTACACCAGTACCGGAGTCTGTACGCCAAGCTATGGCTACACCTACGCTACACCATAGAACACCGGAATTTGAAGCCATTTTTAAAGAAGCCCGTGAAAGACTTTTAAAACTTCTCGGGATGGATGAGTGTGTGATGATCGCCTCTTCAGGTACAGGTGCGATGCAGGCTTGTATGTTGAACCTGTGTAAGACAAAAGCATTGACTGTAAACGCTGGTAAATTTGGTGAGCGTTTTGGAAAGATTGCTGATGCAATGGGGAAAGATAAAGTTGAGCTCACTTATGAGTGGAATACACCTTGCTCTGTAGCTGATGTTGAAAATGCTCTGAATGAAAATGCTGATATTGATGCAATTTTTATACAGGTTTGTGAAAGTGCCGGTGGACTTCGTCATCCTGTTGAAGCGATTGCAAAAAGAGCCAAAGAGATCAACCCTGACATCATGATCATAGCAGATGGTATCACAGCGGTAGGTGTAGAGCGTATAGATATCTCAAACATCGATGCATTGGTAACAGGAAGTCAAAAAGCGCTCATGCTTCCTCCTGGACTTGCGATGATCGGTTTTTCAAATGCAGCAGTAGAGAAGATAGGCAAAGGAGTAGACTACTACTTCAACCTTGCATCAGAGATCAAAAAACAGCAGCAGAACACTACTGCATATACTGCAGCGACGACGCTCATCATCGGACTCAATGCTATTTTTGATGCGATTGATGAAGAGGGAATGGATGCATTGTATACGAACACTGCAGCAAGAGCATCAGCAACACAAGCAGCACTGGAAGCGATCGGTTTTTCTATGTATCCACAGACACCAGCACCGTCTATGAGTACAGTATTTGATAAAGATGCAGAGCCTATACGTAAACTACTCAAAATGAAGTACGGGGTAAACATGGCAGGTGGACAAGACCATCTTAAAGGTAAACTTTTCCGTATCAACCAGATGGGCCTTATCCCTGTGTATGAGTCTGCATGGGTAGTCAATGCCATAGAGTTGGCATTGGCTGACATTGGCAGAAGAGAGTTTGATGGTACGGCTAGCCGTATCTTTAACGAAACTTATTTTAAAAAGAGCGTATAGATGATATTTGAACACGAAATCCCTAGTGGTAGTAGACTTTATTTCGGACAAAGTGCCAAGATAAAAAGAGAGATAGAAAGTATTGCAAGTGAAATATTGTACGGTCTTGGATTTGAGGAGATAGTGACACCACTCTTTTCTTATCACCAGCATGAATGTTTTGATGACCAAAAGCCTTTGGTAAGACTCAATGACGAAGAGAACCATGAAGTGACTTTACGTGCAGACTCTACAGCAGATGTTGTACGTATCGTGACAAAAAGACTGGGTCGAAGTACAGAGTCTAAAAAGTGGTTTTATATCCAGCCAACTGTAACGTTCCCGACAAAAGAGCAGTATCAGATCGGTGCAGAAGTAATAGACGGCACTTTCGAGAAGATCGCAGAAACAACAACAACACTTTTAAAACAGATAGGTTCAGAGCCAGTCATGCAGATAGCCAATATCTGTATACCGCATCTTTTAAATGAAAAATATGGTGTCTCTTTAGATGTACTAAAATCAATGAACGTTGAGCAGATCATGGGTGCAGACTTGCCTTGGATAGAACAACTTGTAAGAATCAACTCTGTGAATGACTTGGATGATTTGAGTGCATTCCCTGATGACATCAAAGCAGAACTGGGAAAGATCAAAGAGGCGACACAAAAAGTGGCGTATAGCAACATGGTTATATCTCCACTTTTTTATGCGAAGATGAGATATTATGACTCTTTGACATTTAGAATGTTTGAAGGTAACAGTCTTTTAGCGATGGGCGGAATTTACACGATCGATGGTGTAGAAGCAGCAGGATTTGCACTCTATACAGATGAGTGTATCAGCAAAAAAATGAATAGAGGATAGGGTAGATGAGTAAAGCAGATTTAATTGTAGGTCTCCAATGGGGAGATGAAGGAAAAGGAAAGATCGTTGACCACATGGCGCAAACACATGACTATGTATGTCGTTTCGCTGGTGGACACAATGCTGGGCACACGATTGTTATTGGTGACAAGAAGTATGCACTTCACCTTATCCCCTCTGGTGTACTTAACCCTTCGGCTAAAAACATTGTAGGAAACGGTGTAGTAATTTCACCAAAAGATTTCATCAAAGAGATGGAGCAGTTTGATAATTTGGAAGGAAGACTTTTCCTTTCAGACAAAGCACATGTACTTTTACCTTACCATGCACTTATAGACCAAGCCAAAGAGCGTTTAAAGGGTGACAAGGCCATTGGTACAACAGGTAAAGGAATCGGACCTGCCTATGGTGACAAGATCGCTAGAGTAGGGCATAGATTGGGTGAACTGTTAAACCCTGAAAAGCTTACGGCTAAGATCGTAGACTATTTTGAAATGAATAAACCTGTTTTTGATGCGATGGGAGTTGCGATACCTGTAGAATCAGAACTTTTAACAGAACTTCAAGGCTACAAAGATGTATTAGGTCCTTATATTACAGATACGACACAATTGATGTGGGAGATCATGGATGAGGATAAGAAGATACTTTTAGAAGGTGCGCAGGGTACAATGCTTGACATAGATCACGGTACATACCCTTATGTTACCTCTTCAACAACGGTAAGTGCAGGGGCTTGTTCTGGTCTTGGGATCAACCCAAAAGACATTGGAAAAGTAACAGGTATTGCCAAAGCATACTGTACAAGAGTAGGAAATGGACCTTTCCCAAGTGAAGACTTTGGTGTGGAAGGTGATACACTGCGTAAAAATGGGCATGAGTTTGGTACGACAACAGGACGTCCGAGAAGATGTGGTTGGTTTGATGCGGTAGCTATGCGTCATGCAGTACGTGTGAATGGTGTAGATCAGGTATCACTTATGAAACTGGATGTACTGGATGGTTTTGATGAAGTGAAAGTGTGTGTCGCCTATGAAGTTGATGGTAAAGAAATTAACTATGTACCGTATGAGCTTGATGATGCAACACCTATCTATAAAAGTTTTCCAGGTTGGGACAAAACAGAGGGTGTAAGAGAATTTGATGCCTTACCAGATACGGCAAAATCATATATTTTAGCACTTGAAGAGATGATCGGGACAAAAATGGGGATTATCTCCACTAGTCCAGAGCGTGAAGATACAATAATTCGATAATAAGGGGTAGCAATGAGATTAAAACCACAACAAACAGGGTATGTAGCGACAAAGATCGGGATAGATTTAGCCAATGCACCTTTTATCACCCTGCCAAAAGGTAGAGAAGCGGTTGTTGCAGCAGCAAAAAAGATCATAGATGAAAACCTTGCAAAAGAGCATGCACTTGATGAGAAAGTCAAAAAAATCCTCGATGAGAATTATGATGAAATAGAATTTCAACATGCGGATGAGAGACAACTCTTTTTTATGATCAAAAAGAAAATGGCTCCTGAACATGGTGTGATCATGAATTATGATGACAGATACAATGACCTGGCACACCTTATCTTGGATGAACTGTATGAAAATTATCTTGCAGAATACACAGTGAATGAAAACCAGGTGAAGAATGTTATTTTTAAATCTTTTAAAGCTTTCGCTGATGCCTTTGATGAAATAGATGACATCGTGTATGCCAAGATAAGAGGCATGGAGAAAGAAGTGATCCCTGGTTCTCAGGATTATGAACTGCTTTATGAAAGATTTTATCAAGAAGAACTTTCAAAGAGAGGTATGTTGTAATGACAAAAGTCTCTTTATATTTTGAAAATGGATTGATGCTCGAAGCAAAAAGTTTTGGGGCAGAAGGTACATCTGTAGGAGAGATCGTTTTTAACACATCTCTTACAGGATACCAGGAGATCGTTACCGATCCTTCTTATGCAGGACAATTCGTGACATTTACAATGCCTGAGATAGGCAATGTAGGATGTAATGCACAAGATATGGAGAGTAAAGGTGCTCACTGTAAAGGGATCATCGTTCGTAGCTATCAGGATCGTCCCTCTAACTTCAGATGCGAAGAGACTTTGGCAGCATTGCTAAAAAGAGAAAATATTCTTGGTATTACTGAAATTGACACACGTTTTTTAACTAAAATGCTTAGAGATGAAGGTGCTATGATGATGGTGGCTTCTACTGAGATACATGATCAGGATGAACTTAAAAAAGTATTGACATCATCACCGCGTATCGAAGAGGTAAATTATATTGAGCAGGTAAGTACGAAAGAGAGTTATGTACATACTGAAGCACGTTACAATACAGATACATTCCAGTACGATGCACCACAAACAACAAAAAAGATCATAGCACTTGATTTCGGTATTAAAAGAAATATCTTAAATGAACTTACACATGCAGGGATGGAAGTCACAGTTGTGCCTAACTCTATGTCTGCTGAAGAGATTATTGCTAAGATAGATGCAAAAGAGATAGATGGAGTATTCCTTTCAAATGGACCTGGTGATCCACTTATCTTAAAAGAGGAACAAGAGAAGATTAAAAAACTTATCGCTCGTAAAGTACCTCTTTTTGGTATCTGTCTTGGGCACCAGTTACTTTCTATCTCTCATGGTTACGATACATATAAATTGAAGTTTGGACACCATGGTGGAAACCATCCTGTGAAAAATGAAGTAACAGGTACAGTAGAGATCACGGCACAAAATCACAACTATAATGTTCCAGACAACATTACTGAAGTGGCATCAGTGACGCATGTAAACCTTTTTGACAACACCATTGAAGGACTCAAGTATAATGATTCTCCAACGATGTCAGTACAGCATCACCCAGAAGCAAGTCCTGGACCACATGAAAGTGCATATATCTTTGGCGAATTTGCCAAAATGCTCTAAGGAATACAGATGAAAATTGCTATATTGTTTGGTGGATCCAGTTTTGAACATGAAATAAGCATTGTTTCTGCTATTACTATGAAAAAAGTGCTCAAAAAGTCTACACTGACTTATATCTTTGTAAGCAGTGATAGAAAATTTTATCTAATCGATACTGATAAGATAAATTCCAAACTCTTCTCATCAGGAGAGTATAAAAAATCTAAACAACTTACACTTAAGAATGGTGGTTTTCAGATAGATGGGATGTTTGGAAGTAAAGCTGTAGATTTTGATGTAGCATTGAACCTCATACATGGAAGAGATGGAGAAGATGGAAAGATAGCTTCACTGATGGAATTCTATCAAGTTCCTTTCATTTCACCACGTATGGAGGCTTCGGCACTATCTTATAACAAACTCTACACCAAGTTTTTAGCAGAGAGTTTAGGTGTAAAAACAGTAGATTATGAATATCTCTCAAAAAATGATGAGAGAAAAATTTCTATGGATTACCCAGTGATCATCAAACCTGTGCGTTTGGGTTCAAGTATTGGTGTGAGCATTGTCAAAGAAGCTTCAGAACTCGACTACGCACTTGATGTCGCATTTGAATTTGACACAGACGTGATTGTAGAACCTTTTATCGAAGGTGTTAAAGAGTTTAACCAGGCAGGTTCTTTTACAAATGAGTGGGAACTTTCTATTGTTGAAGAACCACAAAAAGAAGAGTTCTTGGATTTTGAAAAAAAATACATGGACTTTTCCAGAGATTCTCAAGTTTTAGCCGCTGATATCTCTGATGATCTAAAAACGAAGATCCAAGAGAGCTTCAAAAAGATCTATGATCCGCTGTTTAAAGGAAGTATCATCCGATGTGACTTCTTTGTTGTGGATGATGAAGTTCTTCTTAATGAGATCAACCCAATTCCTGGTTCTATGGCGAATTATCTGTTTGAAGATTTTGAAGGTATGGTACAAAGACTCTCAAACAATCTACCTAAAGAACAAAACATTGCTGTAGATTACCAATACATCCATTCCATCCAAAGTGCAAAAGGCAAAGCCTAAACTTTTCCAAACATAGTAATATATTAGAATTACCCAGACTACTCATAATAAAAAAGGGAAAGCCTAAACTTTCCTTCAAAAATAACTCTTTTCAATAAATAATTTACTTCACATAATAAAAAAGATTATAAAAACTTATATAAAAATAAAAAAAATTATTTATTGTGCCTATAATGTATACATAATGAATTAAATAAAGTATCTTTTATCAGTTTTCATTACCAATTAAGTGGTTTAAGTTTAAAATTAATGTTACATTTTTATAAAATAAAAAAATGGGAGGGTATATGAAGAAAATTGTGATGCTTGTAGTACTGTTGTTAACTGTACTACAAGCCGAATCTTTAGGTATTAATGAAAAGCTAGGGGAATATGTCCCGCTTGATTTAAAATTTATAGATGAAGAGGGTAAAAGTAAAACACTTAAAGAGTATATGGATGGAAAGCCAACCATACTCTCTTTGAACTACTACAGATGTGGTGGTATTTGTGGCCCTCAACTTGGCGATATGGCAAAATTATTTTCTAGACTTGATTTGTCTGAAAATACTGACTATAAGGCATTAACCATTAGTTTTGCTCAAGATGAAACACCTCCTTTGGCTAAAGCTAAAAGAGATATGTATCATAAAGCTATCGGTAGACCTTATGTGCAAGATGCATGGCGTTTTTTATTAAGTGAAAATAACTCTTCGGCTATTATTGCCGATAAGGTTGGATTCACTTATAAAAAGACTGTTTCAAAAGCAGGAGTTGTTGACTGGATACATGCATCAACACTGATCGTTATCTCACCAGAAGGAAAGATCACACGTTACCTTAATGGTATCGAACAGCTTCCTTTTGATGTTAAAATGGCAGTGTTAGAGTCAGCACAAGGAAAAGTAGGACCAACAATAGCCAAAACATTACTCTACTGCTTCTCTTACGACCCTAAAGGAAAAACATATGTTTTTGCCTGGGAAAAGATAGCAGCTACTGTAATATTAATCATTACTATCATCTTTTTTATCTGGCTTGTAAAAGCGGGAAGAAGAGATCAAGAAGACCATCAAGACAAAAGGAGAAACTTAGATGAGTAAAACTTATTTCGACGAAACACACTGTGCTATAGGGCACCCTAAAAGTACATTCATGCAGTGGATGCTTACAATTGACCATAAAAGAATTGGTATAATGTATGCAGCTGTTATGTTTACATTCTTTTTTGTTGCAGTTATAGTAGCTTTAACAATGAGATTGGAACTATTTGCGCCAGGCCAACAATACATGGATGGTGACACATTTAACCAGGCATTTACACTTCATGGTGTAATTATGATCTTCCTTTTCATTATCCCAGGGATCCCTGCGGTATTTGGAAACATCGTTATGCCTATTATGATTGGTGCGAAAGATGTATCTTTCCCAAGACTTAACTGGTTTACATTCTGGCTATATATTACGGGTTGTATTATTGCACTTGCATCACTATTTATCGGGGAAGGTGTTGCAGATACAGGTTGGACATTCTATGCTCCATACTCAATGCAAACAGGTACAAACGTAATTATGGCTCTTGTAGCTGCATTTGTTCTTGGTTTTGCTTCTATTCTTACTGGACTTAACTTCCTAGTTACTATCCACAGACTTAGAGCACCAGGTATGACATTCTTTAAAATGCCACTCTTTGTATGGGGTATCTACGCAACTGCATGGATCCAACTTCTTGCAACACCGGTTGTTGGTATTACACTTGTATTGGCTATTTTAGAAAAATACTTTGGTATTGGTATCTTTGACCCTGCTAAAGGTGGAGACCCGGTATTGTTCCAACATTTATTCTGGATCTATTCTCATCCAGCGGTTTATCTTATGATTCTACCAGCATTTGGTATTATGTCTGAGATCATTCCTACTTTCTCAAGAAAAGAAGTATTTGGATACAGAACGATCGCCCTTTCTTCAGCTTCTATTGCTGGTATCGGTTACTTAGTATGGGGTCACCACCTTTATACGTCAGGTATGTCAGATGTTGCTAAGTCAGTATTCTCATTCTTAACATTTTTTGTTGCTATTCCAACAGGTGTTAAGTTCTATGACTGGGTTGCTACAATGTATCAAGGTAAAATTGTTCTAAAAGCACCTATGATGTGGGCACTTGGAACGATTATTACGTTTGCAATCGGTGGTATCACTGGTGTTACGATTACTATGATCGGTATGGATATTCACTTACAAGATACATACTATACTGTTGCACACTTTCACTACGCTATCTTGGCTGGTGTTGTTTGGTTAATGTTCGCAGGTATGCACTACTGGTTCCCATTGGTTACAGGTAGAATGTATGATGATGGAAAAGCAAAAATGGCATTCTATATCCAGTTTATAGGGTTTAACCTTTTATGGTTCCCAATGTTTATTGCTGGTTATTACGGTAT
Source organism: uncultured Sulfurovum sp. (assembly GCA_937921845.1). Classification (GTDB taxonomy): domain Bacteria; phylum Campylobacterota; class Campylobacteria; order Campylobacterales; family Sulfurovaceae; genus Sulfurovum. Next base: position 6,995 of record CAKZWP010000011.1, on the reverse strand, counting down.
GCCAAGACGTTATTTTGACTACTTACCAGAGTTTGAAATTTATCATCAAATTGCATTTGTTGGTGGGATTCTTACTTTTGTAGGTATGGTTTATATGTTCTGGATATTCTATAAAGGTTGGACAAAAGGTGAAAAAGCAACAACGAATCCATGGGGTGCTACAACACTAGAGTGGCACTTACCAACATCACCACCACCACTAGAGAACCACTCTAAAGTTCCTTATGTTGACTTTGAGCCATATGAGTATCATCATGGTGAACCAGTGGTTAAATTTAATTATGAAACTATGCAAAGGATTGACTAATGGCACACGAGTACGTACCTGAAATCGCGACGGATCGCGAAGGAAATCAACACGAGGTTCAAGGTTGGCAAGACGATTTTTACGGCGGGAAACTAGGTTTCTGGCTGTTCATGTTAACTGAGGTAATGATGTTTGGAGCAATGTTCCTTGCACTTGCTTACTATAATACATTACACCCGCAAGACTTTTTAGATGCGTCAGCATCTTTAAATAGACTTCTTGGTGGTACAAACACAGTAATTCTACTTGTGTCTGCACTTACTATGGGTCTAGGGTTACTTAAAATGAGAGCTGGCGATATTAAAGGTGCTAAACTTATGATTTGGGCAACTATCATTTTAGCAGTAGCATTCTTGGTTATCAAAGGTTTTGAGTGGACAGCTGAATACAATCACGGTATCTTCTTGATGCATGATAAGTTATTACCTGAGTCATCTTTACCATTTGGTCAAAAATTATTCTTTGGTCTTTACTTTTCAATGACTGGACTCCACGGATTCCATATTATCATTGGTATTGGTCTTATGATCTGGTTACTTAAGCGTATCAATGCTGGTAAAGTAAGCCCAGAGCATCACATTTTACATTGGAATATCGCACTATATTGGGATATCGTACACCTTATTTGGGTATTCGTATTCCCTTACTACTATATGATCGGAGCAGGAGGAGCTACAGGTGGACACTAAAACAGTAAATTATCAAGAAGAGAAAAAAGTATATTATAAAGTACTTGTTGGATTATTATTGTTAACAGCAGTGACATTTATACAGCCACATATGTTTATGACACATTCAACATTTTTGGCACAAATGCTTATAGCAGTAGTAAAAGCATATTTGATTGTTATCTATTATATGCACTTAAAAGGTGAGAAACTGATTACAGCGATGGTGTGGTTTTCACTATTCCTTGTAACAGTATTCTTTGTTATCGTAATTGGTATAGACGTACCAAATTTCCAATTTGGAGCTGAAAGTCATATTACTGCTCCTGCAGCACACTAAGAGGAGTTTTAGGTATGAGTAATAAATTAGAAGGATTTAATGCGAGTGCATCTACCTTTAATGCAGATATGGATTTTGCATTTTGGTTGCACATATGGATTTCAGTTGCACTATTTCTATCGGTAGTAGGACCAATGTTCTACTTCGCATGGAAGTATCGTGCAGATAAAGTAAAAAATGAAGATGTTGGTACATTAACACACCATACCCTATTAGAGGTATTATGGACGGCTATTCCTGTAGCTGCGGTAATGGTATTCTTCTACTATGGTAACACTACAATGCAAATGTTCAGAACAATGCCAGCAGAGTCACAGGCTATCGTGATCGATGTTGAGGGTTCTAAATGGAAATGGAAGTATGAATATCCAGCAAATGCAAGTGGACATGTACATAAAATTGGTGGTGTGTTTGATAAAGAAAAAGGTACTATGGGTATATCAGCATTATACGTTCCTGTAGATACAAATATTATCTTGAAGATGACAGCACCAGTAAATGACGTTATTCACGCATATTATGTACCAGCTTTCCGTATGAAAGAAGATGTTGTTCCAGGACGTACTACAAAACAATGGTTCAGAGCAACAAAAGTAGGTGAATATGATGTAGAATGTGCAGAGTACTGTGGTACAGATCACTCTTACATGTACTCTAAGATCGTTGTTATGGAAAAAGCTGATTATGAAGCTTGGTTCAATAGCACAGATAAAGATACACCAGCAGGTAACTTCCCTAAAGATGGTAAGGCACTTTATGCACAAAATGGATGTGCTTCATGTCACTCAATTGATACAGATGCAACTTTAGTTGGACCATCACTTAAAGGTATTGGTGCTAAGTATGACTCTAAGTATCTTGCAGATGCACTGACTAACCCAGATAAAGATGTTCCAGAAGGATTCTACCCAGGTATTATGCCAGCGTTTAATCTTCCAGCAGAAGATCTTGCAAATATCGTTAAATACATGGAAACAGGTAAATAATGATAAAAGACTTTTTTATAGTCACCAAGTTTATTCTCTCCTTTGCAGTAAGTTTATCTGCACTCTTTGCCTATATTATGGCAAAGGGAGAGATTGGTTCGGATATGTTTCTTGCTACCTTCTCTGTACTTCTCGTAGCTATGGGAGTTTCAACTCTTAATCAAGTACAAGAGTATAGAGAAGATTCCAAGATGGATAGGACTAAACATCGTCCTATTGCATCTGGTCGTATGTCACCTCGTACTGGTGTTATTATCGCTGTAGTATTGATACTTCTCTCTTTAGGACTTATTTATACGCTTTTAGGATTAACAGGTATCAACTTTTTTGTTTTTGCATTTCTTTGGTATAACATTATGTATACTCCGCTTAAAAAAAGATCTGCACTGGCTGTAGTACCAGGAGCACTTCTTGGTGTCATACCACCTGCCATTGGATGGCTTGTTGCCGGTCATACATTGTTTGAGTTGGAATTCATTGCACTTGCAGTGTATTATTTTATTTGGCAGGTACCCCATTTTTGGTTACTTGTAATGCTATTCCATGGTGATTATAAAGATGGTGGATACCCAACAGCTATGCGTCTTTTTGGGGAAGGTACACTTCAGAGGCTTACGTTTGTTTGGTTAATGCTTACTATTCAAGCAGGTGTGTTTTTGGTCTATACTTTTAATGTATACTCCAATATTACTATAGCGCTTTCTGTAGTATTAGGTGTGTGGGCATTCTTAACTTCGATAAAACTCCTTAAAAAAGAGTTTAAACTTACAGATGCACGTGCTATATTTTGGAAGATCAATGCAGCCTTTTTGGGTATCATCATACTACTTAGTATAGATGAGTATGTTAAACATCATTTATAGTCCTACTTTTAATAGCAGATTTTCTGCTATTAAACTCTAGTTTATAAAAACCTACTACACTTTTACACGTAAAATTTAAGGAAACAGTATGCAAGAACAACATTATACGATCAAAACTATTTTAGACAGTGTCTTTAAGGAAAAAGATCACAGACTTAAAAAAAGACTTATCTATAATAATGCATTTTTTGGTGGGTTAAGTAATAAATGGATCATGTTTGCTTTTATTGTTTTGCCGTTCGCAATGTATGCAGCTATCTTTAACCCTGAATCATTTAAAGTATTAGGGATAGCTCAAGCGATAGTTTTTTATATTATTTTACTGGTAGTTGCTATGCAGATAGTAGTTGTTGCATCGTACTTTAACAACAAAAAAGTAGTTAAAACTGCGACTAAATCATGGGAAAACTATTTTCCTAATGTAGATTTTAAAATGATTCTCTCATCGGGAGCAACACCTTACACAGATTTTAAGAAACACTATGAGATGGCATTAAAGGATGGTCTTGAAGGTGAAATGTTGAAGAATAGACTTAATGATGCCTTTCATGAGATGGAAAAAGAAAATAGTATTCTTGTTGATGCAATGAGAAGAGATAGACAAAAGAGAGAAGGAAAGTAAGATGTTCTCAAAAATTATCTTATTGACAATTGTTACATTTACATCCCTTTTTGCATCAAATACAGATGCATTAAAAAATGCGTGTAAAGAGAATAATGCTACAGCATGTTATCTTTATGCCTTGCCTATGGTTACAGGTGAGAATGAAAAAGTACAAGATATTAAAGAAGAAGGTATGAGTTATATACGCAAAGCTTGCATATATGGTGAACCTAGAGGCTGTGACATGATGGGTAAGCATTATTATAAAGATAAAAATTATAGAACAGCGATGCCATACCTTGAAAAGTCTTGTGCGCGTGGTGTTAAGTTTGCTTGTGAATACATGGGGATGATGTACCGTGATGGTAATGATGTGAGACCTGATGATGTAAAATCAAGAGAGTTTTTTGAAAAGGCTTGTGATTTAAATAGTGGTGATGCATGTTTTCATGTTGCTACTATTTATCGCGGTGGTTTTGGTGTAGAAAAAAGCAGAATGAAAGAAAAAGAGTTCTATAAAAAAGGGTGTGATGCTGGATTAAAATCCGGATGTGACCGATTTACTGAACTTGATAATGAAGACAAAGGTATAGAGACCGGTATCTGGGTTAATATAAAGAATTGGTTTAAATAAATATCTTCTATTTTAAGAGTATATTTAGGAGTGAATAACTCCTAGAAAAATCAATTAATTTGATAGAATAAATAGGATAAAAATACTCTTTTAAACGCTTTAAACCATACATATTTACGTCACTAGTAACCTTTTCCCCCCAAATAAAACTATTAGAGAATTATTTAAGTACTCTTATAATCAAATAAGATTATAATTATTATTGAGTGTTGTAATTTTATTTACAACATAGAATTTATACAAGGGGGTATGCATGCAATCAAACGCAGCATTGGAATATGACTATTCAATAGCAAAGTTGTTCACATATACAACAATTTTGTTTGGATTTTTAGGTATGTTAGTCGGTACAATTATTGCCGCACAAATGGCATTTCCTGAATTAAACTATCTACTAGGTGAGTATGGAACATTCTCAAGACTCAGACCAATCCATACAAATGTAGTGGTATTTGGATTTACGGTAAGTGCCATTTTTGCTACATGGTATTATATAGGTCAAAGAGTACTTAAAGTTTCTATGGCAGAATCAAAGTTCATCATGGTTATCAGTAAGATGCACTTTTGGCTTTATTTTGTAGGGGCATTACTTGCGACAATTACTCTATTATTGGGTATTTCTTCTGGTAAAGAGTATGCGCAATTTGAGTGGTTTATAGATCTTGTTATCGTTGTTATCTGGGTTCTATGGGGTCTATCTATGATGGGGCTTATCGGAATTAGAAGAGAAAAAGCACTTTATATCTCTGTATGGTATTATCTTGCATGTTTCCTTGGTATTGCTATGTTGTACTTGTTCAATAACATGTCAATCCCTACTTACTTTGCAACTGAAGGACTTGGTGCTATCACACACTCAGTATCTATGTATTCTGGAACAAATGATGCACTAGTACAATGGTGGTATGGACATAACGCTGTTGCGTTTGGTTTTACTGTACCTATCGTTGGTATGATCTATTACTTCCTTCCAAAAGAGTCTGGACAAGCAATTTATTCATATAAGCTTTCTTTACTTTCTTTCTGGGGATTGATGTTCGTTTACCTTTGGGCTGGTTCACACCACCTATTATGGTCAACAGTTCCAGACTGGATGCAAACAATGGGTTCTGCGTTCTCTGTAGTTCTTATCTTACCATCATGGGGTTCAGCAATTAACATGCTCCTTACGATGAAAGGTGAGTGGAATCAGTTAACAGAAAATCCATTGATCAAATTTATGGTTCTTGCATCAACATTCTATATGTTATCAACAATTGAAGGTCCTATTCAAGCGATCAAATCAGTAAATGCTATTGCGCACTTTACAGACTGGATTCCTGGACACGTTCATGATGGTGTTCTTGGTTGGGTTGTATTTATGGTTATGGCTTCATTGTTCCATATGGCTCCACGTATGTTTAAGAGAGAGGTTTACTCTAAAAAACTTATGGAGACACAATTCTGGCTTCAAACTACAGCCGTTGTTCTTTACTTTACATCTATGTGGATCGCAGGTATCACACAAGGTATGATGTGGAGAGCAGTAGATGAGTATGGTAACTTGATGTATAGCTTCATCGATACAGTAAATGTATTGCACCCATACTATGTGATAAGAACAGTTGCTGGTGTTATGTACCTTACTGGGTTCGTAATGTTTGCTTACAATATGATCAAAACTATGACTTCTGCTAAAGAGATTACAGAAGAACCACAGTTTAGAACGCCTATGGCATAAGGGAGGTAGTTTATTATGTTTTTTCATTGGTTAGAAAAAAATCCATTCTTCTTCGCTTCGGCGATTTCGATTGTTATCGCATTTGCAGGGCTTATTGAGATAGTTCCAAACTTTGCACAGGCCGCAAGACCTGTAGTTGATTTAAAACCTCGTACAGTTCTTGAACTTGCAGGTAAAAATATCTATATTAAAGATAACTGTATGTCATGTCACTCACAGCTTATTCGTCCGTTTAAGTCTGAGACAGACCGTTATGGTGACTATTCACTTTCAGGCGAGTATGCCTATGACAGACCATTCCTTTGGGGTTCTAAAAGAACAGGTCCGGATTTACACCGTATCGGAAACTATAGAACAACAGATTGGCATGAAAATCACATGATGGCACCTGCGGATATCGTTCCAGGTTCTATTATGCCAGCATATAAACATATGTTTACAAAAAATGCTGAGATTGAGATTGAAACTGCTTATGCAGAAGCGGTAACAGTTAAAAATGCATTTCATACACCATATGGTCCTGAGTTTAAAAGAACCAGAGCTGCATGGGAAGCACACAGACCAAAAGTTCTTGAAGATGCAGCAGCAATTGCAGCAGATATGAAAAACAAAGATGTTAAAGAAGCAGTTGCGAATGGTCAAGTACCTGAAATCGTAGCAATTATTGCTTACCTTAACAGTTTGAAATAAGTGAGACAAAATGGACATTAGGGATCTTCAAGGCTATGCCAGTTTCTTTATGACCATTTTTTTGGTAGTGATGCTGTATGGGTACATTATACACCTGTACAGAAGTGAAAAAAAAGGTGAGCGTGATTATGAGAAATACGGGAACATTGCACTTGATGACGAAGTCACAAGTACACCTGTAGA
>CAKZWP010000010.1:0-4126 GCA_937921845.1 uncultured Sulfurovum sp. | reverse complement strand
TTCGTAACATGATAAAATCTATACTCAAGAAAGCAAAAAATAATGAACAGTCAAAATAATACTATGAATAATTTCAAAGAAAGAGTAAAATAAAGAAAAAGGAGTCACACATGTTAAAAGAACTTATATACACTGGCTTAGGCGGTGCACTACTACTAAAAGAGCGTGTCGATGAAGAGATTGATAAGCTTCAGGAAAAAGGTAAGCTAAGTAAAGAAGATGCTGATAACTTTATGAAAAAGCTTCAAACGCGTGGAGAAGAGGAAGAAGAGAAAGTCAAAGAGAAAATCAAAGAAGCTCTTAAAGAGGTCATTGATGAAATGGGTTTGGCGACCAAAAAAGACATTGAGGAACTAAAAGAAAAATAGTGAGCATATTTAAACTCTATTCACCTTACAGGATATGGCGTGTTTTTAGCGTATTGCTCACACTCTATATGCTCATTAGAAAAAGACAAAAATTTTTATTTTTATCACCACTGAGTCCAGAAAAGCTTCTGGAGCACATTACACTTCTAGGTGCAAGTTTCATCAAGCTGGCACAGGTTCTTGCCACACGCAATGATTTTTTCCCACCCACATATCTTTCCAAGCTCAAGCTCCTGCATGATGAACTTCCTTCTATGGATGAAAAAACCATGCAGAGAGTATTTGATCGTGCGTTTGAAAAAGATTCTTTTTACCGTTTTGACAAAGAGCCGATCGCTTCTGCCTCGATCGGCCAGGTGCATGAAGCATGGCTTGATGAAGAGACTAAGGTGGCGGTGAAACTCAGACGTGAAGGCATAGAAAAGCAAGTCAATGCAGATATTCGCATACTCACGTTTTTTAATTCGCTTTTTAGACCGCTTTTTTCACACTATACCAAGCACTCTATAGAAGCAGTTATCTCTGAGTTTTCTTCTATGATACTCAAAGAAGTGAGCCTCAACCAAGAAAGAGCCAACCTCATAAAATTTTCTGAGACCTATGCAGATATGGATGTGGACTTCCCTACATCCTATGAAGCACTAAGTTGTGATGATGCTTTGGTTATGAGCTTTGAAGAAGGTTTTCGTTTTGATGATGCTGAGGCACTCAAAAAGCATAATATCGACATCATTCCACTCATAGAAACTTTGGTGAGGTTCTACACTGAGCAGATGCTCGTACGTGGTTTCTTCCATGCTGACCCTCATCCTGGTAACCTACTTGTCTCAAAAGAAGGCAAGCTCATACTGCTTGATTTTGGTATGGTTAAACGTGTGCCTAACGATACGCGTATCGCCATCATTGAGCTTATTAAGGCTGCCAATGAACAAGACTATGAACGCTATGTGAGTGCAAGTAAACGTATGGGCACGGTAGCCTATGATGCACCTACTGCTGAACTGGCGGAATTTACCGAACGTATGTTCGAGATCTTTAACAATGATGCACTGGACAGTTCAAGTATGCAGGATCTGGCATTTGAAGTACTTGAACAGACAAGAAACTTACCGTTTAAACTCCCACAAGAAGCAATTTACATACTCCGTGTGAGTGCTATTATCGAGGGGTTGGGAACGACCTACATCGAGAATTTTAACGGTATTAAAGATATCTTACCTATCTTACAAGACAATATCCCACGTGCATTGGGTGCAAAAGAGAGCATAGTAGAGACCATTATCGATGAGTTTAAAAACTTACCTTTAGATGTACGTGCATTTAGAAATGCTATATACCGCATCTCTGAAGAAAACCTCTCAGTGGAACTCTCTAAGCCTCAACTTGAAGTTTTGGAAAAATCTCTCAAAGAGTCACTCTCTCCTGTCATTACAGGAATTGTGTTAATACTTTCTTCTATATTTGTACTAATGTACGATCAAACTTTTGAAAACTATGCCCTTGTACTTTTTGGTGCAGGCGTGTTCCGATTACTATTTAGAAAAGGATAAATATGAAAAAATTACTACTACCACTCACGATCGCTGTTGCTCTATTATTGACTGGATGTGAAGATAAAAAACCAGAAAAAGTAAACCCAGTTGAAAATTTCAAACTGACTGAATACCTTGGTACATGGTATGAGATAGCAAGACTTGAACATCGATTTGAAAAAGGTATGGAAGCGATATCTGCAACCTACAGTATGAGAGAAGATGGTGGTGTGAAAGTACTTAACAAAGGTTATAAAACCGCAGAGAAAGAATGGAGTGAAGCAGAAGGTAAAGCGTACTTTGTAGGCAAATCTGACAGTGGCTTTTTAAAGGTCTCTTTCTTTGGTCCATTTTATGGTTCATACATAGTCATGGACACAGACTACAAAACATATACGATGATAAGTGGTCCAGACCTTTCTTACTTCTGGATACTCTCTCGTACACCAACCCTAGATGAAAAAACATTAAATAGACTTCTAACTAAGGCTAAGGATGCAGGGTTTGACACAAGTGTATTTATCTACCCTGATCAGAGTAAGAACTATGCCAAATAATGCACTCATCATAGTGGCTCACGGTAGTCGAAAGGAGAGTTCCAACTCTGAGGTGATGCTACTTGGAGAAAAAGTAAACTCTCTTGTTGATGGACAGTATGATGTTGTAAAAACCGGCTTTTTAGAATTTGCCGAACCGTCATTAGAAGAGTGTATCAAAGCTTCTGTAAAAGAGGGGGTAAGACATATCGTTATTTTGCCTTACTTCTTGGCTTCTGGGAACCATGTCTCCCGTGACATACCTGCTATAGTAAAACAGATGGAGAAGATGTACTCTGAAGTAAAGATAGAATTAAAAGAACATATAGGAAGTGCTGCGGGTATGGCTAAGCTACTAAGCACTATGGCACACTAATACATTATTAATTAACATATAAAGCATACCAAAACACTTATTTCCCTTATATAATTAACAGAAAAAAAGGGTATCTATGTTCAAAACCTATACGACTTTAGAAGATTCAAATCATTCACAACCAAGAGTCACAGCACTGCTTGGCTGTCAAGACAACCTCATGCCAGCGTCATGGCATATGCCTATCTCAAAGTCTCCTTTTCGTTATGCTGTTGCAGTACGTGCGGAGAATTACACACATCAGCTTATACAAGAGTACAAAAGTTTTACACTTAACTTTCTTCCTCTTGAACACTTTGAGACAGCTAATTTGATGGGAAAACTGCATGGGGACATGGATGATAAACTTGCACAAAGTAAACTTGAAATAGCGGGTAAAGACAGCAACAAAAATGTCCTGATCAGTCCATCAGATTTTATTTATGAATGTGAGGTATGTGACACCTACGAAAATGGTGACCATACTATCTTTATAGCAGATGTGAAATGCATTCATGTGAATGAAAAGCAGAGTGGAAAACCGATGTTATTCTCTGGCCGCGGTAGATATAGTACTGTGGGAGAGACATATGTAGCAAGTAAACCAATACAATAAAAAATACAGGAGATAATATGACATTAGAAGAAATAGAGTTTGAATTACAATTAGCAGGATTGAGACTGGAGGAGCAAAGAATGTTATTGTCCTCCATTAAAAGAAATGGATTTGATGCGAAACTACTTGATAGAAAGCTGATAGGTATGGGGTATGCACCTGTTTTCTCAATTTATGACGATGACGCAATAAGCATTACTCAAAAAAAAGTATAATTGCATTGATGGCACGGTTGGAAATGGTTGTCAGTAGACATAAATAATAAAATAATATATATGAGAAGGATAGAGTATGACTTTAGAAGAAATTGAATTTGAGCTTGAGATGGCAGGATTGAGTAGAGAACAACAAATAAAAATATTATCATCTGTTAAAAGAGGTGGATATGATGCAAAAGTACTTGATCAGAAACTACGACTTATGGGTTTTCCACCCGCTTTTAGTATTTATGATGATGACGAAGAAGAAAGTGATAAGAAGGAGTAATCAGTAATTACGTTCTAATCGACATAAAAACCCTACGAAAATTTACCTATATGACTATAATAATTTATAAAAGGAGTTTTTATGAAACCATATAAACCTACAGCATTTGATTTTGATCCCGATGAAAGGGGTCATTTTGGAAAATTTGGTGGTCGTTATGTCCCTGAGACATTGATGCCTGTTCTTATAGAACTAGATGAAGTATATAAGAAGTACCGATTTGACGAAACATT
>CAKZWP010000009.1:0-3032 GCA_937921845.1 uncultured Sulfurovum sp. | reverse complement strand
AACTGATTAAATAGAAAACCTGTAGAAGACTTATGACTATTTACATATCACTTTCAATATACAAATATTTTTTGTATACTCATACTATAAAGATATAATATGTATGGAGAAAGATATGAAAACTGTTTCACTGGTTCTTGGGAGTGGTGGTGCTCGTGGTTTGGCACATATTGGTGTGATTCATTGGCTTACAGAAAATGGCTATAAAATAGAATCTATTTCTGGGTGTTCCATGGGTGCTCTAATCGGTGGAATATATGCCTCTGGGAAACTAGATGAATTTGAGCAATGGGTGCGTGCCTTAACGAAATTAGATATCCTAACCTTACTAGATATGTCATGGAGTAAAAGCGGACTTGTACGGGGTGATAAGATTATTAACAGTTTAGTCGAGTTGGTAGGTGATCAAACGATCGAAGAGCTACCTATTCCTTTTACTGCAGTCGCTGCAGACATAAACAATGAGAAAGAAGTTTGGATGAACTCCGGAAGTCTATTTGATGCTATAAGGGCATCAATATCATTACCCCTCTTTTTTACACCTTATGATCGTAAAGGCATCAAACTAATAGATGGTGGCGTTTTAAACCCCGTTCCCATTGCACCAACATTCAGTGATGATACGCAAATAACAATTGCTGTAAACCTAGGCGGCCCAGTAGAGAATATAAAAACTTTTGAGGATAGACAAAAAGCTCCTACAAAAGAGTTACACACATTCCAAGAAAAGATTAGCCACTACATTAGTAACTTTCAAAAAAACATTGAGATTGAAGTGCGGGAACTTGACTTAGGGGTTTATGATATTGCCAATCAGGCATTCGATGCGATGCAAAGTACGATTGCAAGACAAAAACTTGCAGCATATCCGCCAGACCATACAATTGAAATTGCTAGAAATGCATGTGGAACCTTAGAATTTGATCGTGCAGATGAAATGATAGCTCTGGGTTATAGAAAAGCGAAAGAATGTCTCTCTTAAAAAACGCTTCTATGCATGAATAGACTCTAACAAATACTATACATAAAGAAAGGGGAACTATCTAATGGGAAAACACGTTTGTCCATGGTGGTTTGCATATACCTTTGATAATCCACTAAGACGTATATTTCACGATCCAAAAAAAATATTTGCCCCCTATCTAGATAAAGGAATGACAGCCATAGATATTGGTTGCGGTATGGGCTATTTCTCAATTGGCATGGCCAAAATTGTGGGTAAAACTGGAAAGATAATTTCTGTTGATATTCAACAAGAGATGCTGGACACCTTGTTAAAACGTGCACAAGAAGAGGATGTTGACAGCCGTATCACCACAATTTTGTGTGATGAAAAAGATATAGGTGTAAATGAAAAAGTTGATTTTGCCTTAACATTCTGGATGGTGCATGAAACACCGGATGAATCTAACTTTCTTAAGCAAGTCCACTCGATCCTTAACACATCAGGCAAGCTGTTATTGACAGAGCCGAAAATACATGTTACATCTTCCGAATTCAAAAAGACATTAGCCATCGCCCAAGAAGTAGGTTTTAAACTAATCGATTCACCTAAAATATATTTTAGCCATACCGCTGTACTTGAAAAACAATGATATTAAAAGAACTCGAATAAATACTTTGAGATATCCGTACTGACTATGTCGTTCTAATTAATATCAAGACACATTTGATATACTCATAATAGATAAAGAAAGTAATAGTAGGACATAGTGTTCCACTAATAAATAGTTATGCGCTTAAATGAATATGATTGGTAGATAGAATATGAGGATAAAATTATTTTTTATATTGTGGCTTTTATTTAGCAATGCTGCTTATTCCGATATAGATAAAAACGAACAAAGGGAAATAGATTTTCTTATTTCCTACGTAAATAATTCTAAATGCATATTCAATAGAAACGGGATCGACTATAAAGGTAGTGAAGCTGTAACTCATATAAAAAGAAAATATGACTATTATAAAAATGACATAAAAACAACCAAGGATTTTATTGAACTTGCAGCCACTAAAAGTGAAATAAGTGGTAGAAAGTACACGGTCAAATGCAAAAATAGTGAAATTCAGGCGTTAGGCAAGTGGTTACTCAAGGCTCTGAACACCTTAAGGGAAAAGGGTCATGCACATAACAAGGTGCTGCACAGGTCGACAATTCCAATGAGCTCTATTGCAGACGAGGAGCTTAATCGTTAATATATACAAGTCAATAGATCAACGGTACAAAAACAAATCCGTAAAATTCTTCTTTTTCGATCTGTGTTTCTGAGATCTTTGTGAATTTAAAAATAGACTCTCTTATGGGTATAACCAATATCCCACCTATTTTCAATTGCAAAAAAAGTTCTTCTGGCGTTTCATCAGCCGATGCAGATACAAGTATCCTATCAAACTGTTTCCCTGGAAGACCAAGTTTGTCTCCTGTTCTTTCTATGTTACAATGACTATTAAACCGGAATTTAGATAGATTTTCCCTTCCCTGTTCCACCAATGTATCTACTCTTTCAACTCCAATTACACTACCTTTTTCTCCCACAATATAACAAAGAAGTGCTGTAGTCCATCCTGACCCTGAACCAATGTCCAATACCGTGTTTCCATCTTGAGGGGCAAGACGTTCGAACATAAAGGCTACAGTAGAGGGTTGGGATATCGTTTGGTAATTTCCTATGGGTAGCGGCGCATCTATATAGGCATCTTCTGCATATTCATCAGGTACAAAATATTTTCTATCGATGGTTCTAAATGCATCGATGATCAGTGGACTTTTCAGCATATTTGAGGAGATCATATCATCCACAAGTTTATCCATTGTTTTCATCTACTGCTCCACAAATGCGGCGCTCATATACCCTACGACCTGCGTTTCATCCCCACTTGCATCTGCACTCGTACGATAATCAAGTAGTATGGATCTCAATCCATCCTTTTTCGCAGAAAGCAGCATCGCTTCCACACCGATCTTTCCACAGGCTTCACACCCTTGGTGCAGCTCAGCCGTATTAAGTTCTTTAATCGCATCCAAACAGATG
>CAKZWP010000008.1:0-10215 GCA_937921845.1 uncultured Sulfurovum sp. | reverse complement strand
TTCGTATCCAAGCATTTGAATTTTACCATCAAGCACAAGTACTTTAGTGGTTTTATCAAAGTGTGCAAAAGATGCTTTGATCACAGAATCTTCATAATAAACAACAACATTCTCTCTTGCTTTGACTACGTTTTTTGTAGCGTCAACATGTTTTGCTGTTATTTCAATTTTACTTTTATCTGAAGAAGCAGACAATATTTGTGCACCTATGGCAATAGATACAAGAAAAAAGAAAATATTTTTAGTCATTAACAACTACGCAGTTAGCAATTTTATCATGAAGTGTTTGTTTAAGTGCTACAAAGAATGCCATCAGGAAACCTACGTAAAATAGTATTTCACTTGGGATTCTTACTGAAGCACGTAAAAATGCCTTTTGAAAATTTGGGGTATTTCCTGTCTCTAAGTCTATCACTTTTATTTTCATGAGATACTTTCCTAGTGTCATACCGTTTTGCCACACAAAAACCGTATGATAGATGAGCTTTATAGAGAGTACGACTAAAAGATTTTGCGCAATAAAAGCATTGATACTCTCAAGTGCTGCTTCATCTACCACTGTAATATTTGAAAAAACTGCAGAAAACTGATCATAAAAAATAATAATGAAAAACAGCGTAATGACGATATCATCTATGACAAAAGCAGTAATTCTTTTTTGGCTGCTTGCAATAGGTAAAGACAGAGATTCAGACATCCCTACTTCCTAGAGTGCCTGATATGCAATATCTGTACGACATTGTTTGCCTGCAAAGTGCACTTGTCCAACCAGCATATACGCACGTTGTTGTGCCTCTTTAATACTGTCACCGACACCTACACAGACCAGTACTCTACCACCGCTCGCATAAAGTTTTCCATCTTCACCACGCGTCACACCTGCATATGAGATATGTGCATTTTCACTAACATCTTCATGATAAATATCATCAATGATGATCTCTGCAGGGGGTGTACTTTTATACGGATAGTCTTTACTTGCCATCACTACACCGACTGCATATTTATCATGAAACTCGATATTGGCATTTTTAAGATCCCCCGTTGCTGCCTTATAGAATAGCTCAGAAGCTGGAGACTTGAGTAATGGCATCAACTCTTCACATTCAGGGTCACCAAAACGTACATTATACTCAAGAATGATAGGCTCACCTTTAACTACCATCACACCGATAAAAAGCACACCCGTAAACGGCATACCTTCAGCTTCCATACCTTTAAGTGTAGGCTCGATAACTCTCTCATTCAACTTACGATAGATCTCATCATTCACTAGAGGTGTTGGCGCATATGCACCCATACCACCTGTATTTGGACCCTCATCATTATTGAGTAATCTTTTGTGATCTTGTGCAGCTGGCAAAACCACATAATCTTTTCCATCACAGATAGCAAACACAGAAAGCTCATAACCATCTAAGAACTCTTCAACAACGATGCTTGTTCCCGCATTACCAAAAGAGTTACCTGAAAGCATTTCACCTGCAGCTTTTTTTGCTTCATCATGACTTTGAGCGATGATCACACCCTTACCACCACAAAGACCATCTGCTTTAACCACTATCGGTGCATCAAGTGTCATGATGAAATCATACGCATCCTGAAGTGAGTCGGTTTCGATGTACTTTGCTGTAGGAACATTATGACGGGCAAGAAAGTTTTTCATAAAGATTTTAGAACCTTCAAGTTGAGCGGCCTGGGCTGTAGGTCCAAAGATCGTAAGACCTCTAGCCTCAAATACATCAACGATACCACCTACCAATGGTGCTTCGGGTCCAACGATAGTCAGTGCAACATCATTTGCTTCAACAAAATCAGCCAACTCAGAAAAATCACTGATATCTAAGTTCTCTCCTAAGGTATCGGTTGCTCCATTACCCGGTGCAAAATAAATCTTCTCTACATTCTCATCTTTAGTCAATGCCAAACCAATAGAATATTCTCTACCACCAGCACCTATCATCAATACGTTCATAAAATTTTCTCCGAAAGTTAATCCCTAAAAAGGGAAGATTAAGTAGTGGTGTTCATTGTGCGTAGAGGGTTTTAAAAAAGACTTGCAGGCGAACTCCAAGTTCGTCAATGGTCTTTTTTAAAAGCCTATGCGTGCAAGAAACGCCGCTAATAATGGCCCGGGTGAGCGTTCTGCTTAAAGTCGGCCCTATATAGCCAACAGTGTAGGAGAGAGTCCCTCTTTAGGGGATGATTTCTCGCCGACAAAGTCAAACTCAAACGAAAACTTCCACACACCAAGAGACTACATGTCCCACTAAGATTAATGTTGGACCCCAAATACAGTAGTCGCATCACCTAGGTTAGGTTTATTATAACCTATTTGGAGTTAGAAGTGAGTAAAATCTGACTTGCTTTTGTGATACAATCGTCTATTAGTGGTCTATCTGCTACTTCATAGTGTGCGTGTGTGGGTAAATGTACTTTTGTCGCTTCACCTATGACTATTGCAGTATAACTTTCATCCCATTCAAAATTTTTCAAAAAACAATGAATAGTTGAGGGGGAAGTAAAGATAATAATGGCATTTTTGCTTGGTTTCTCTTTTTTCTCATAGCTGATACAGGAAGTCTCATAAATGATCTGTTCCTGAAGTTCTATACCTGCCTTGGCTAGAAAGTTTTTTGAATCAAAAGAGACTTCTTTAGGCCGTAGATATAAAATCTTTTTATCATGAAATTGAGCGATGATATCTTGACTTAATGTTTCACCATAAAATGATTTGGGTTGGTAGTCTACTTTTCCACCCAAAGATTCTATCTCTTTTGCCGTGGCTGAACCTATGGCTAAACAAGGGTACTTTTTCCATTCAGGGTTTAATGCTTCTGCACTCTTAACCGCCTGTTTAGATGTAAACATAAGTGTGTCACATCTTGAAAAATCTATCGTTGAGGGAAGAAGTGAAAAACGTATCATAGGTAGATGTATCGTTCCTTCTTTGGACGAAGGTGATAAAAGATAAATCATACCATCTGTGTGAGTCATTATTTCTCTTTAGTCACTCTGGATAAATGCTTACCATTAAGCATTGCAACATTCATATGTTCATCATCATAAGGGTCAAAGTGTGGCGTGATGATCCATTTTTTATTGCTATCCAGTAAAAAGATTTGATCTTCTACTTCATCGGCGATGCGATGTGCTTCGAGTAGCAATATATTAGGACGTAATACCATATGAAACTCTACAAAATTCGTACTTCCATCCGTACGTGTTTTAAGCCAGTGGTAACTCGTCACTTCAGGGTGATTTGAGATAATTTCACCAATACTGGCTACCATCTCTCCATTCAATGCGCGGTCTAAAAGTATCTCTATCCCCTCTTGTATAATTTCATACGCAGAGTAAATAATATAAAGCCCGATTCCTAAACCAAATATTGCATCAATGGCATCAATGCCTGTCATATATACCAGCCCCAACGCTACTAGAACAGCGGCATTACTCCACAGGTCTGTTTGATAATGTAAAGCATCTGCTTTAATGACAAGATTGTCTGTTTCTCTAGCGATTTTTAATAGGTACTTCACTAAAACATAGGTAATGATGATGGAAAATGTCATTGCCACAATTGAAGGTGTAAGAAGTGTAGTCACAGATCCGATACTTAACTTTTTAATGGCTTCATAAATGATATAAATACCCGAAATGGTAATGATAGTGCCTTCTATCACCGCAGCAATAGCTTGGATCTTACCTTTACCATAGTGATATTCGTTATCTGGAGTTTCTTCTGACTTTTTAATCGCAAAAAAGTTAAAGATAGAAACCAACATATCCAAGAGTGAGTCAATTGCAGATGCCAGAACTGCCACTGAACCACTAGCTACTCCAAGCACTAATTTTACAATGAGTAAAAGTGTTGCAACTGAACTAGATACAAGTGTTGCTCGTTTTTGTGGTGACATTTTCATCTCTTCATTCATACTTAATTATCCTCTTTTTTCTTTTATCATTGTCATACCATTTATTAGCAATAACCCCAAAGATACTACAAAATAAAGTATAAGGAGTATCCATAGTCCACGACTTATCACTTCCAAGAAAGGGAAGAAAAGTGTGATACGATATAGTATACCTAGTAAGACTGTATATTTAACCATATTGTGTAAATGGGTATAGAGTTTAACAATGGTTACTTCACTGCAACTTTCACATCTGTTCTCAATCGCTTTTTTCTGATATTTATCTAAAAATGCATACACAAATTTTAACACATAACGTGACAAAATAATGATCACTGCAATTCGGAGTATGACAAAAAGTGCTTCTAGCCAAAACCCTTCTGGTATCTTCGCCCACAATTCAAAGAGGAATCCCTTAAGACTCATTCCCTCTGAGAGGTAATAGATACCAAAAGTAAACATACTGATAAGCCCAAGCCATAACAATACTTTGAGCACAAAAAACAGATACTGTTTAGCTTTGTCTATTTTAAGCTTGTTTTTTTCATACGAAGATGTGTTTTGCATCAAGCCAAAAGCAAAATGATAATGCAATTTAAGCATAATATACACTCCAAATACAGCAAAGAGAAGCAGTCCAAAGACAATAACTTCTTCGTAGAAATTTGGAGTATCCATATTTAATAGCCTAATAGTTAAATGAAAAATGATTTTAGCATAAGTTAGGTTTAAATAGTACGGGTAGCGTTGCCAAAGACATATGAGGTAAAGATAAAATTAGATTGCTCTTGTATCTAATCTGGGCCCTCTTCATCAAAATACAGATTTATTTTTATCCTAAAATTTATGATAATTTAATATAATAACTTCTTAAATAATACTTCTATTCTTTAAGAAGTACATTTCAATTGATGGATGCCCATAAATGAATCAGATAAATAACACTACAGAAGAAGATACTTTAGACCAAGCCATTGATAATACAGAAATATCATTCGAAGAACGTCTGACCTATGATAAAATGGGGTTCTACTATATCTCATCGCCTATTATGCTTGTCGGAAATCTTTTAGGTGCACTCCTCTTGTGCGCCATACAATTGAAGATAGTAGATCTATATTCCATTAGTATCTGGCTTCTAGTCAGTTTTATTATGTTCCTGTATCGATTTTATCACTATTATCTGTTTAAACAAGAGAATGAATCCAATAAACTTAGAGATGCAAAGATCTGGCTTGACAAATATTATACTAACACTTTACTCAGCGGTATTGTCTGGGGGAGCAGTGCATTTTTAATATTCCCTGAGTCTGAACTTTTAAATCAAATGGTCGTGATTTTCTTTTTATTTGCTATTGGTTTTTCTGCCATGGGCATATTGGCATCCAAACGTGATCTCTTGTTAACCTATGCATTGGTCACATATTCTCCTATTATTATGCGTCTCTTTTTTATGGAAGATGAGCTTTACACTAAGATCGCATACATTATTCTTGCCTTGATGCTCATTATGCTACTCACAGCAAACTATTATGGAAAAGTGATCAATAATGCATTGAACAATCGTCAACACTTCATTAGCATTAAACATACACATGAGAAACTCAAAGAACGTTTTTTCTCCTTGTTTGAACGTGCACCTGTAGGTATTTATTATTATAACTCTGCTTTGGAACTTGAAGATGTCAACATGCACTTTATGCACATCAATAAAATAGAAGACAAAGAAAAGTTACTCAGTAGCAATCTTCATGGCTCACCATACAATCAAATGATCGAAGCACATGAAGAAGTCTTTAAAGGTAAAACAGGCAATTACCGTGGTCCCTTTCAAGTCCCCCATAGTACACAAAATCTTTATGTGAACCTTTCAACCGTACCAATGCTTGATGCTGGAGGAAACGTCGCTGGGGGTATAACCATTATCGATGATATAACCAATGAAGTTACAGCCAAAGAAGAGATGATTAGAAATGCCTACTATGATATGCTTACCAATATCCCAAATCGCACACTCCTCTTAGACAAAATGAAAGCCTTTCTTGGTAAAAAACGACAAAACAGAGAGTATGCCGCCTTACTTTTTCTTGAGATTAATCACTTCAAGAAAGTTAACGATACCTATGGCCATGATGTAGGTGACCATCTGCTTCAACAGGTTGTCAAACGTATTGATGACAATATAGACAGTCATGAGGTATTTGCACGTATCACGGGGAACAAGTTTGTCATCCTTCTCCCTTCTTTAGATATAGATCAAGAACTTTCCAGAGAAATGACATCAAAGTATATAAGTAAAATCAATGATGTATTTGTCACACCGTTTAATCTTTCCGGTGATGAGTATCATGTTAGTTTCACTATAGGTATAGTACTTTTCAATGACATTGATGCATCAGCCTATGATCTTCTCAAACGTGCTGAGACAGCGATGTATGAAGCAAAGAAGAGTGCAAGAGGTACAAGCCAATTCTATCAAAGTAGTATGAGTCAAGAAACACATGAAATGCTTATGTTGGAAAACAATATGCACAAAGCAATGGCAAATGATGAATTCATTGTATATTATCAACCACAACTTGATATACAACAAAACAAGATTATTGGTGCAGAAGCACTCATACGATGGAATCATCCGAAAAAAGGTTTTATTTCCCCTGGACTATTTATACCTATTGCAGAGGAGAGTGGAACCATTATCAAACTTGAAGAGTGGATAATCGATAAAGCCTTGAGTGAGATCAAAGACTTATCTCAACGCATGAGTGGATTCATGCTAGATCATATCGCGATCAATATCTCTACTGTACATTTCTTACAACCTCACTTTGTTGAAAAACTCATGTTAAAGGTTAATAAATACGGTGTAAAACCAGAATGGATTGAATTGGAAATAACAGAGAGTGGCCTTATGCGCAACATTGATGATGCTGTAAAAAAGATCAAAGAATTAAAAAATTTCGGTTTTACTTTTGCCATAGATGATTTTGGAACTGGGTATTCTTCTCTTTCATATCTCAAAGAGCTCCCTGTCGATATAGTCAAAATAGACCAGTCTTTTATTATGAATATGCACAAAAGTAAGGGTGATGCCACAATCGTAGAAGCCGTTATTGCAATTGCAGAAAAGTTTAATTTTAAAGTTTTGGCAGAAGGTGTAGAGGATAAAGAAACATTAGAAGCCTTAAAAAAGTTAAAATGTGACATATACCAAGGGTACTATGCACATAAGCCTATACCTATAAATGATTTTGAGAAACTTCTTTGATACTCATTTTTAGAGATACACCATTTTTTATGGTGTATCCATTGAGATTACAGTGCTTTCGTAGCTAAGGAAGCTACCCTTTGTGCAAATGCACCCTTATCTTTAGGCTCAAGTCCCTCAGAGAGTTTTGCAGAATCTAAAAGAATCCATGAGAGGTCATCAAAAAGAGATTTATCTTCAAGACTATCCAGCTTTTTGATCATCTCATGGTCAGGGTTGATCTCTAAAATAAGAGGTATCTCCGGCATCTCTTGTCCCATTTGAGCAAACATCGCTGCCATACCAGCCATAGGGTCCGAAGAGTCTTTAAGTACACACGATGGACTCGATGTAAGTCTTGTAGAAGTTTTCACTTCTTTCACTTCCTCACCCAACACTTCTTTAATTTTATCCGTAAGTGATTTAAACTCTTTAGAGATCTCTTCTTTCTCTTCTTCACTCTTAGAATCTGGTGCATCGATCGTTGTAATGTCTTTAAGGTTCCACTCTTTATATGCGCCTATCATAGGAGTAACAATACTGTCTACCTCTTTGTCATCCATGATAAGTACTTCGATGTTTGCTTTTTTATAGGCTTCAAGAAGTGGAGAATTTCTAAGCACTTTTTCATCATCACCTACAATGTAATAGATCTCTTTTTTCTCAGAATTACCACGGCTCATATAATCTTCAAATGATACCAGTCCTTCCTCAGTTGAGCTCTTATATCTGACGATGTCAAGCAACAACTCTTTGTTAACTTGGTCTATATAAATACCTTCTTTCATCACTCTGTTGTATTGTTCAATAAAAGTATCAGCATCCTCACCATCTAGTTTTTTGATGGCTTGAAGTATCTTCTTAGTTGAATTTTGTTTGATATTTGCCAAAATTCTATTCTCTTGAAGTAACTCACGAGACACATTTAACGGTAGATCTTCAGAATCTATGATTCCTTTTACGAAACGCAAATATGGTGGCAATAACTCTTTGTTGTCATCCGTGATAAAAACACGTTTAACATACAATTTTACACCTGCTTCATAATCTGGTCTGTACATATCCATAGGTGCTGTTTTAGGAATATAGAAAAGTGTTGTAAACTCATTGGCACCCTCTACTTTATTGTGTAAATAGGTAAGTGGTTCATCATCACCATGTGCCAATGTTTTATAGAACTCTGAGTAATCTTCTTTTTTTAATTCAGACTTTGAGAGTGTCCATAGTGCCGTAGCTGCATTAATCTGTTCTGATTTATTGACCATTTTAGTTATTGCCTCATCACCTTCACCCTCTGTCTCTTCTTCAGAGTAATTTAACATAATAGGGTATGCAATATGGTTAGAGTACTTCTTCACAACCTCTTGTGTTCTCCACTTATCTAAAAACTCTTTCTCATCGTCTTTAAGCTTGATGTAGATAATGGTTCCATGTGATTCTTTAGTTACAGGTTTCACTTCATACTCACCTGTACCGTCTGTACTGAACATATAGGCTTGCTCTTCACCTGCCTTTTTAGAGATCACGTCTACTTTATCTGCTACCATAAATACTGAGTAAAAGCCTACCCCAAACTGACCAATGAGATTTGAGTCTTTTTTCGCATCACCTGTAAGGTTTTCCATGAACGCTTTTGTACCAGACTTGGCAATGGTCCCTAAATGGTCCATCAAGTCTGCTTCATTCATCCCTATACCATTATCACCGATGGTAAGAGAGTTGTCGTCTTTATCTAATTTAATGAACACTTTTCCAGACCACTCATCTGTTTTAAATTTTTCATCTGTAAGAGAAAGATAGTTAAATTTATCTAATGCATCACTTGAATTAGATACAAGCTCTCTAATAAAAATCTCTTTATTTGAATAAAGTGAATGTGTCATAAGTTTTAAAAGTTGCCCGATTTCTGTTTGAAACTGATGTTTTGCCATTGTGTTTCTCCTATATAGTATTAATTTTGTGGGATTATAATATATTTTTTCAAATATTACAAGTTTTTCTGAAAGAAAGTTTAGTGATATTGACTAAAGTATAACTATTTGAAAATGCTTTGATTCTTGATATAATGGTTGTATGAAAAATTTATATTTTATCAGACATGCAAAATCAGACTGGAGAGATGAAAGCAAAAGTGACTTCGAAAGAGGTCTCAACAAAAGAGGTCGAAAAGCTATCTTTACTATGGCAGATGCACTTAAAGAAAGAAAGGTTATGCCAGATCTCATACTCTGCAGTTCTGCAAAAAGAGCTAAACTCACAGCCAAAGGTTTAGCCAAAGAAATAGATTACCATGGAGAAATAAAATATATTGATGCCCTCTATATGGCAGAACCTCTAGATGTCATTTCCATTATAAATGAGATAAAAGACAAATACGATAATGTATTTATCGTAGGGCACAATCCCGAAACAACTGAATTAACAGACCTAATGCTAGATGACTACATTGATAATGTACCTACTTTAGGTATCGTCGCTTTGGAACTTCCTATCAAGCATTGGAAGAAATTCAAACCCGAAAAAGTAAAATTAAATTTTTTTATTTACCCTAAAATGTATAGATAAGATTTATTGTTTCCACTCCAGTTTTTCTATAGAGATTTTTTCATTTGAAAATGGCTCGACAATTACATCTATATTATCAAGTTTATAATGTAAAGGAAAACCTATCGTTGAATCTTTAGCCGTACTTTCTAATATATAATATTTCTTCCCATTCACCCAAAGCCCTTTTTTCTTATCCAATCGTTTATCATTTATTGGGACGATGATAAAAATATGTTTTGGTACCAAAACAAAATAGGCTTCTTTACCTAGGGCATGTAACATAGAGATGAGTAAATTACTCTTATCATCACAATCCCCAAAGTTTTGTTGAATAGTTTTTTGTGCTGAATACTGTTGAAAGGTGGTTGTCTGGTAAGGGATATTGCTTACAAAGTCTAACAAAGTTTGTACTTTACACCGTTCATCAGAACAATGCTCTGTTAATGTAAATGCCTTATCTTGTATCTCTTGGGAAGTAGTAACGTAAGATCTATAGATACCATT
>CAKZWP010000007.1:0-11071 GCA_937921845.1 uncultured Sulfurovum sp. | reverse complement strand
ATTGAGTGTTACAGGAATTATTTTTTTTATTCTTGCAAATGTATTTCCTTTAGTACAGATAGAGATACTGGGACATGGACAGTTTATAACGATTCCAAAGACTATTTTTTCTCTGTTTGGGAGTGGGTTTTATATTGTAGGGCTCATTTGTGCTTTTCTCATCTTCATTTTCCCATTAATGATCTTTACTATAAATATGCTGCTTTTTACACTTTTAAAGATGAATCGTGGTGAACAGTTAACAAAAGATCTACTGATCTTACTTTCGCATATTACCCCTTGGAGTATGACCGATATATTTCTTATCAGTATACTGGTGGCACTTGTCAAATTGATAGGATATGCTCAGATACATATGGGTGTTGCATTTTGGGCATTGATGGTTTTTGTGCTTATTGATTTGTATATTGTAAAAAGTATGCAACTCTCTGAGTTATGGATGTTGAGAAAAAGAATCTTGGTAAATAAGGACAGACAGTGATAGAGGTTGAGGAAGATAAACTCATAAGATGCCCCGTATGTGAAGCGGTCAATATAGACAAAGGTAAAAAAAACCGTTGTCGTCGTTGTGATTCTGCTATTTATCATCATAAAAGTTTTAGTACAGAGAAGTCTTGGGCATTCCTTATTACGGCCATTGTCGCTTACATTCCTGCAAACCTTTACCCCATGCTTATTACCAAACAGTTTGGAACAGAAGAAGGTAGTACGTTATTGGGTGGTATCCTGATGTTGTGGGAACAAGGTTCATACCCTATATCTATGATTATCTTTGTTGCATCTATTCTTATCCCTGTGTTGAAATTTCTTGTTTTGATTTATCTGCTAATTAGTGTAAAATATCCTATAGGGAAAGACACAAAGGTCAATAAGCATAAATTGTATTATATGACAGAGATAATTGGCCCATGGTCGATGATAGATGTTTTTGTTGTGGCTATACTCGCAGCACTTATCCATCTTGTCAATATAGAAATTATTGCAGGAACTGCAGCAACTGCTTTTGCACTCTCTGTATTTTTTACACTTTTAGCAGCACATGCTTTCGATGAACGTCTTATTAAGGAATATAAATAAATGTCAAAACAGATACCTCAAATAGAAGAATCTAGTAACTTTAATCTTATAACTTCCATATGGATCGTACCTTTCATCGCACTCATTATCGCTGGCTGGTTAGCCTATCAGTATTTTTCTGAACTAGGACCGGAAATAAAAATAATTTTCCCTAAAAATGAAGGATTGGTAGCGGGACAGAGTCAAGTAAAGTTTCGAAATGTACCTGTAGGAAAAGTAACAAAGATTCTCATTACAGAAGATACTCAAGGTGTTGTTGTCGTCGTACGTATGATTAAAGAAGCTGAAGATTATATGACAGAACATGCAAAGTTCTGGATCGTAAAACCGGAAGTTGGTATCTCAGGTGTCAGTGGATTAGACACTCTTATCTCAGGAACATATATTGATGTGTTCTCTGAGACAGGTGGTACATATAAAGAAAAACATATTGGTCTGACCCAACCCTATCGTAACATCAGCGGGGGAGAATATTTTCATCTCACTTCTTTGAATGGAGATAATGTAGCGGTAGGTACACCTATTTATTATAAAAATATCAAAGTTGGACAAGTAGAATACCTTTACCCTGGTCTAGATAATAAAAGTATAGATATACTTGTTTTTATTGATAAAAAATATGTGCCATATGTACATAATGATTCTAGGTTTTGGACAAAAAATATGCTGAATGTTGATTTTTCTAAAGGCAATCTTGATTTCAATGTTGCACCTTTACATACTATGTTACAAGGTGGGATTGCTTTCTCTTCATCAGGAGAAGACAGGAACAACCCTGTATCGGCTAAACATGTTTTTCCTCTTTATAAAAGTAAAACAGAAGCGGACACGAAAAGAATAGTGACCGATCGTACAGCTATGAAGAAGTTTATGTTGCATACCCAGGGTTCTATTGCTAATTTACAAATAAATTCAGCAGTACGTTATGATGGGTTTGACATTGGTCAGGTGGAAGATATCAAACTCTCCTATGATAAAGGTACGCATCAAATGTTAGGTAAAGTACTCATCGAACTTGATACTTCACTTTTCAAAGACCCTAATGATGAAAACAGTACAGGTGAAGCAAATTTGTATCAAGCGGTAGAAGAGGGCTTACGTGCAAAAATAGCTCCACTAGACCCAATATCAGGTATGCTTTTTGTTGATCTAACTTTTTCGCATAATGAGGGTAATGCAAGTATTGTAAGAGGAGATAGTTATGCACTGTTTCCAACGGCAACAAATGCAGGTACAAGCGTTATGATCAGTCTGTCTGAAATACTTGAAAAAATCAACAGATTACCTTTAAATGAGTTATTCGCATCAGTACAAAAAGTAGTAGAAGAGAGTGAAAAACCTGTAGCAAATGCAAATCATTTATTGGAAGAGTTACAAAAAACGGTTAAAAATATCAATACTTTTACAGGTAAAAAATCATTTGAAGTTTTACCGGATGAGTTAAATAAAGCACTTAAAGAGATGACTCGTACATTGAAAAATACTCAAAAGGCTGTAAAAGGCTATGACAATGATTCTCTTTTCAAACAACAATTGGCACAAACACTTGAAATACTCACAAGAACATCTAAAGAGATGCAAGTATTCTTACGTATGCTTAACCGAAAACCAAATTCACTTATCTTTGGAGACAACTAATGCTAAAAATTAAAACACTTTTTATGTTCATTATACTACTGAGCTTTAGCGGATGTATAACATCCAGTAATTATTATGTGCTTTCAATTGCTCCTCAGCCTAATACACTCTATGTAAATAAAAACATAAGTATTGGAGTAAAAAAAGTAACGGTTCCAGAATATCTTTATAAAAGAGAAATTGCAGTGGCAAAAACATCAAGTCAGATCAGTATCATAAGCGGTGCAGTATGGGGAGAAGACTTAGATGCAGGACTGACACATAGACTCATAAGTTTTTTACAGAAGAAGTTTCAACAGCCAAATGTTTATGCTTATCCTTGGGGGGTAGATAGACAGCCAAGTGTGAAAGTACTTGTAGATGTTACACGTTTCATAGCACAAGGTGGCAAAGTCTACCTGGATGCCAACTGGGAAGTGATGCATGTTAGTACAAATAAACGTAAATCAAAACTCTTTAGTACAACTGTACCTACAAGCAGTGATGCTGCGAGTATAGTTGATGCTATGGATAGAGCGTTTGGCCAGCTAGAAGAAGATGTAGCAAGAGGGGTAAAGGGACTTTAGTATTCCCTTGATACCTTTGTCCTGTGACTTGAATAACCACTCGTTCTTTCTCAATATAAAACTTTAAGCACTCAACTTTTTCACTTTTTATACCTCAATTTTTCTCTCGATTAAAAATATATTCATCTTCTCTTAACTAAAAACGTACTATACTTTTTTAATTGACCGACGGTCAGTCATATAAGGGGACACTATGGCAATTATCGTAAATAAAGAAGAAAAACGTAGGAATATTGCACTTTCATGTAGAGAGTTACTGTTGGAACATGGAATCAATTCACTTACTATTTCTCAGATAGCAAAAACAGCAGGTGTCGGAAAAGGAACGATATATGAATATTTTGACAATAAAGAAGATATAGTATTTGAAATTATCACGACTTTTATTACTGAACATGAAAAAAGGTTATTGTCATTAGTATCTGAATCCATTTCAACCAAAGAAAAACTGTTTCATTTTTTTTATCTTCTTTTTGAAGATGAATTGGCAAGAAAACAACTCAAGGTCTATAAAGAATTTCTTGCCATATCATTAACAAGTGAACCTGAAGAGATGCTCATGTTTAGTGAACAGTGTCATGATACCTTCAGTATGATATTAAATCAGATTTTAGAAGCAGGTAGAACTTCAGGTGAGATCGAAGCACATAAGCCAATATCTGTAAGTTCCTTAATACTGTTTACTACAGGATTGGTAGTAGATTCTCGTTTAAGTGATTGTGATATTGAACAAGAGATACATATGTTTTTAGATATGTTGTTCCCATCAGATGAAAAGGAATACAGATGAGAATATTATTAGGGTTATTTTTGCCTCTGTATGTTTTTGCGCAGAGTTATGGTTTATCAACATTGCTAGAGAATGCCAATAAAGAGAATGCGTTAATCAAGGCAAAAGAGATAAGTATCAAATCAAAACAGGAAGAAGTTGAGGCAGTTAAAAGTGCCTACTGGCCGACTCTGGATGTTGGAGCAAGTTATAGCTATGTCTCTCCTAACAGTTTGGTTAGTCCAGGGCAAACCACTACAGGTTATGCAGCACTAAAGCTCAACATTTATGATGGTGGTAGAAAAAATGCATTATTGAGTGCTAAACGTTATGAAGAAGAAGCAGCATTATTTGAAAAAATTGCTTTTGAAAAGAGTATTACACTTGATATCGTACGTCAATATTATAGTATACGAAAATATAGAGCAACACTACAGGCTTTAGAAGAACGTTCGACTGAACTTAGAGCACAGATTCAACGTGTCAAAAAGTTTAAACTTTCTGGACTAGCTACCCAAGAAGAGGTTGACAAGTTGCAGGCAGAGTATGATGGTAATAATTATACCATGGCCAATACTAAACTGGAGTTGCAAAGAAGTGAAAAAAATTTACAGCTTCTTAGTGGTTTACCTGCTAAGAATTTGAAGAATGATCGTTTTAGAGAACCTAAAAATATTCAGTTTGAAATTTTTGAAAACATCAAAATGCTTCAGGCCAATGCCAATGCCATAGGTGAGAATTCAAATGCTATAGATGCAGGGTATGGACCTCATGTCAATGTTTCGGATACGTACTATAAATCACATTATGGTGATACTGTCACAATGGCTGGCTTTGATGGAGATGGATTATTGATCGATCATCAAAATACATTGATGATCTCCGTGGACATGCGACTTTTTGATAATGGAAGAATGACTAAGGAGAGTGAAGCCGTGAAATATCAAAAGCTGGCATTACTCTCAGAGATCGAATATGCGGAGAATGAACAAGAAATGAACTTTCATTTGTCGCAGAAAAGTTTAGAAACCATACGTACAAGACTGAAAAGTGCAAAGAGTGCTTTACGTGCCGCAAAGAGCACCTATGATGCGCTCAAACAAAAGTTTGAAGTAGGACTGGTTGATAATATTGCTTTCCTTGATGCACTATCACAAAAAACACTTGCTCAGGCACGTTATAAAGAGACACTTTATGATTATGAGATCGGTAAATCGATCTATTATTATTATGCTGGGAAAGACCCAAAGGAGTATATTAGATGAAAAAGATCGTATTTTTAGTATTCATGGTATTACAGTTGAACGCAGAGGAGATCTATGCTACATTTGATGTCGAGGCTGAGCAGAGTGCTTCATTGGCGTTTAGCAGCAGTGGCATTATCGGTAAGATGAATGTAGATATTGGTTCAAAAGTAAATAAAGATGCACTTTTAGCAGAGTTGCTTAATGATGATATCAAAGCGATGGTTGAAGTGACAACAATAGCTTTGAAATATGCAAAGAGTGACTATGAAAGACAAGAAAAGGTCAAACAGCATATTAATGAATCAGTCTTTGATAGTTATGCCTACAAATATGATAATGCAAAAGTGCAGCTGCAGTACCAAAAGACACTATTAGATAAAACCTATCTGCATGCACCTTTTGATGGTGTCATCACTGCAAAAAAAGTTGAGATCGGTGATGTGGTCAGTGGTCAGATGATCACAGAAGTATTTGACATTCAAAGTTTGAAAGAACGAAAACTCGTCTTGAAATTTGATCAGAAATATCATAAAAAAGTAAAGGTTGGAGATAGTTTTAAATATAAAGTTGATGGGGATGATACTATCTATACCGGAATCATATATAAAATCTATCCAACCATTGATTCTAGATCACGAAAAATGTTAGCTGAGGTAAAAGCCGAGAGCTTTCCAGTTGGACTTTTTGGTGATGGATACATCACAACAAAGTAGGCACTCATGTATAAATTAGCCATAAACAGACCCATAACAACCCTGATGGGCGTGTTGACATTTATAGTATTTGGATTGATGTCCTATAATACTATGCCTATCAATCTTTTTCCCAATGTAGATTTTCCTGTTGTAACCATTCAAACCAATTATAACGGTGCAGATGCAAGTACGGTAGAAACGAAAGTAACAGATAAACTTGAAGAAGCCGTTAGTGGTATTGATGGGATTGATAAACTGATGTCAACATCATATGAAGGTTTTAGCGTTATTACCATTCAGTTTGAACTCTTTAAAGATCTTGATGAAGCGACCAATGATGTACGTGACAAGATAGGGACTGTTCTGTTGCCTAATGAAGTAGAAAAACCTATTGTTAAAAAAGTTGCTGGAGCCGGAGCAGTCATCAACCTTTTTATTGCCACAAAGACAGGAGATGTTCATTCACTCATGCGAATGGCTGATGAAAAGATAAAGCCAAAATTGCAAAGGATCAAAGGGGTAGGTGAAGTTAATATCATTGGATTCCAAGATAGAGAAGTACGCATTTTTATTGATCCGTTCAAACTTAATAAATATGATCTAACAGCGATGGATGTTCAAAATATCGTTGCGGCACAGAACATTAATCAAGGGGCGGGAAAACTTATCAGTGACCAAAAAGAGACCGTTCTCAAAGTCAAAGCTGATGCCATTAGTGTTGAAGACCTCCAAGAGTTGATCCTCAAGCCTGGACTCAAATTAAAAGATGTCGCACGTGTGATTGATGGATTGAGTGATAGTAGTAGTTACTCTTCATACAGTGGAAATCAAGGGGTAATGCTTGAAGTAAAAAAGATCTCTGGTGAAAATGTGCTTAATATCATCAAAGGGGTAAAAAAGGTGATGCCGCGACTTGAAACGATCGCGGGTGAAGATTATACATTGCAACTTCTTCAAGACCAGAGTGATAAGATCATGGTAAATATCAACAATGTGACATTTGACCTTATTTACGGATCTATCTTAGCGATTATCATTGTCTTTTTCTTTCTTAGAAATATGACTGCGACCATTGTATCTGCACTTGCAATTCCAACATCGATCATTGGTACTTTTGCGATCATTGATTGGATGGGATATGATCTTAACCGTTTGACATTGATCGGGCTTACACTTGCTATTGGTATCTTTATCGATGATGCGATTGTGGTCATTGAAAATATTACTAAGAAGATGGAAGCAGGTATGGAGCCTTTTAGAGCATCATTTGAAGGAATTAAAGAGGTGGCATTTTCCATCTTGGCTATTTCTTCAGTGTTATTGGCGGTGTTTGTTCCTGTTGCATTTATGGATGGCATTGTTGGGATGTTCTTTAACTCTTTTGCCATGACCGTTGCAGCAGGTATTGTTATATCTTATTTTGTGGCAGTAATGTTCATACCGACTGTAGGAGCACGGGTTTTAAGTGCTAAGGAGACAAAGTTCTTTCATCTTACAGAGCCTTTCTTTGTTGGACTTGACAGAGCCTATGTAGCTATATTAAAACCATTGATCCGTTTTAAATGGATCACTATTTTAGTAACAATAGGCTTATTGGTCACTTCGACTAAACTTTCAACAGGTATGGAGTTTATCCCTATGGAAGACAATAGTGAGTTTCAAGTATTTACCAAAGCACCTGTAGGTACCAGTTTGCAAGAGATGAAAAGTAAAATGAAACCTATGCTTGAGAAAATGGAGAGTGATGAGAACATTGAATATACGGTACTTTCCATTGGTTATAACAGTGCAGAGGAGATCCATAAAGCAAAGATCTATGCAAAACTTAAGCCTGTAGTGCAACGTAACATTTCACAAGAAGATGTAGTGCAACACTACACGAATGAATTTAAAAATATCAATGATATGGTTGTCACTGTTGAAGAGGTTGCTCCGTTTGATACGGGGACCAGTAATGCTCCAGTGCAGATCGTTGTAACGGGTGATGATCTTAATGTACTAGATGAAACTACGCATAAAATAATAAAGCTTCTTGAGCAAACCAAAGGAGTAGTGAACATTGATAGAGATTATGAGAGTGGAAAGCCTGAAATTAAAATCGATATTGTAAGGGAAAATGCTCAGCGTGCAGGCGTGAGTGCCCATGAGATAGCAGGAATTCTATCGAGTGCTTATTCCAGTGATAGAGCTATCTCTTATTATGAGGAGAATGGTCGTGAGTTTGACATTACCTTACGTTTTGAAGATCAGTACAGAAGTAGTATTGATGATATTAAAAAACTACAAGTAAAAAACAGTGATGGTGAATTTGTTTCACTTGAAGGGTTGATCAACTTTCAAGAACATGAAGGAACAGCATCTATTAACCGCTATGACCGTGAGAGAAAAGTGATGATAACAACAGGGATATATGGCACAAGTCTGGATTCTATTATGAATGTCGTGGATGAAAAAATAGGAGATATACTACCTGATGGATACAATTACCGTTATACGGGAGATATAGAGAATATGGCCGATACCAATGCAGCGTTTGGTGCTGCTGTACTACTTGCAGTGATCTTGATCTATCTGATCCTTGCGGCATTATATGAATCGCTCATTCAACCGTTTATCATTATGGTGGCGATGCCACTCTCTTTTACAGGGGTGATAGTAGCACTCTATTTGACTGGAAACAATTTTAGTCTCTTTGTTATGATAGGGATCATTCTCTTGCTTGGTATGGTAGGTAAAAATGCTATCTTAGTTGTTGACTTTGCCAATCAAGCGATCAAAGAAGGTAAAGAGGTCAATGAAGCCATTTTGGAAGCGGGTGAAAAAAGACTTCGACCAATTCTTATGACCACTTTTGCTATGATCGGAGCAATGCTTCCTTTGGCATTTGGTGGTGGAGCAGGGCATGAAAGTAATGCCCCGATGGCACTGGCAATCATCGGAGGACTGATAAGTTCTACTATCTTAACTCTTTTGGTGGTCCCTGCTATTTATCGGATTATGTACCCAATAGATACATGGCTTAGAAAATGGTATGAAAAAGGAAAGGTCTAACCCCTTTTCTTTTGTTAGATTAAATATTTTAGTTGAGTAATAAATAATCATAATACAATACATAAGCAGATTGTATAACTACGAAGTATAAAGGATAGAAATGCACAATAAATTAGAAAATCTCATGGGAAAGATGGGAGCATATATATATGATAATCCTTTTAAAGTGATACTGGTTGTTTTAGTACTCCTAGCTTTTCCTCTTTCACATGTACCACAAATAAAGATGGACACTTCTACAGAAGGATTTATGCATGATGATGATCCTGTACTTTTGGAATATAATGCATTCAGGGCACAGTTCGGACGTGATGAACGTGTGATTGTAGCACTTAAAAGTGATAATATCTTTACGTTAAAATTTCTTAATACACTTAAATCCATGCATGATGAAATAGAATCAAATGTACCTTTTGTGGATGACATCACATCACTTTATAACGTAAGAAATACCAGAGGTGATGGAGACCAACTCATCACAGATGATCTGTTAGAACCTTTTCCTATTTCACAGGAAGAAGTGGATGGCATTAAAC
The DNA here is from genome assembly GCA_937921845.1 of uncultured Sulfurovum sp. GTDB lineage: Bacteria > Campylobacterota > Campylobacteria > Campylobacterales > Sulfurovaceae > Sulfurovum. The sequence continues at coordinate 1,492 of CAKZWP010000007.1, read as the reverse complement.
AACGTGCCCTAGCATCACACTTTTATAAAGATCTCTTTATAAGCAGAGATGGAAAGATGACTACCTTGGTCATAGAAACGGATGCCTATTCTCACGAAGGTGAGGAAGAGGTGTCAGATGTAGATGCATTTGATGAAGGTTTTGGTGATGACATAGAAAATGAAGCAGTTGAAACTAAAGAGAGAGCATTTTTAACCGATAAGGAAAATGCACAATTGGTTGCAGCAGTGCTAACTATTGTAGAGAAGTACAAAAAAGAAGGTTTAGAAATTTATGTAGCAGGTTCTCCTTCAGTGAATCATGCACTTAAATCTCAAATGCAGGCTGATATGCAAAAGTTTATGCGTATTACATTCCTGATCATCCTTGTATTCTTATTTGTGATGTTTAGACGGGCTTCTGCTGTTTTTTATCCGCTTATCGTGATCATCCTGTCTTTACTTGCAACTGTGGGTACCATGGCATGGAATGGCGTAGCCTTTAAACTGCCTACACAAATAGTTCCATCTCTTCTTCTGGCTGTAAGTATAGGTGCTACTGTACATATACTTTCCATCTTTTTTGATAAGTTTAATACAACTGGAGATAAGAAAGAATCTCTCAAATATACATTAGGACACTCCGGACTGGCCATTGCTATGACCTCAGTAACAACTGCCATAGGTGTAGGATCATTTTCTGGTTCAAAAGTAGCGCCTATTTCAGACCTGGGGATGTTTGCTTCACTTGGGGTCATGATCTCATTGTTTTTAACACTCACACTGCTGCCTGCACTTTTGAGCATCACTAAAATGAAACAAAAAGTGAAAACTGGAGCAGACAGATTAGATAGGTTTATGAAAAGACTTTCTGTTATTCCTGTGAATCATTATAAAAGTATTATTGGATTGAGTATGGTATTGGTTGTGCTCGCATTGGTTGCAGCAACAAAGATTGAACTTTCGCATAATCCTCTTAAATGGTTCCAACCTGACAGTTATGACCGTGTCTCTACAGAAACGATAGATCAAACACTAAATGGTTCAGTCACTATAGAACTTATTATAGATACCCAAGAAGAGAATGGGTGGAATGACCCTGTAAGACTGGAAAAACTAAACAAACTCTCTAAGGAGATGGAACTATATGTAGATAGTTATACACACATAGGAAAAGTGGTTTCACTTGCAACTATCGTGAAAGAGACGAATAGAGCGTTACATGAAAATAAAGAAGCATATTATACGATACCAGACAATGCTGATCTTGTTTCTCAAGAGTTGTTATTGTTTGAAAACTCAGGTTCAGATGATTTAGAAGATGTAGCAGATAGTCAGATCTCTAAAGCACGTATCAGTATTAAGCTTCCATGGACAGACGCAGTACGAGCTACGCAAGTACTAGGCTATGTAAAAGATAAAGCAACAAAAACATTTCCAGATGACAAAGTTGTCACTACAGGGATGATCCCTCTACTGATAAACACGTTTTCTCATGCTGTAAGTTCATCAGT
>CAKZWP010000006.1:0-7627 GCA_937921845.1 uncultured Sulfurovum sp. | reverse complement strand
GCTCACTTTTTTGATATAATATTTAATTATCAGAATAAAGGCATAGGCATGGAACATATTGAAGAACAACTTGACCATCTACATTTAGAGGATTTACGCAATAGGTCACACCCCTCTATATTTGATGAGAATAATGAATATGACATGCTTATAGTTCGTCTTCCTATAATCAAAGAAGAACTTGAGAGTATTTCACTTGGATTTATTTTTACGCTAGATAAGAGTTATCAATATAATGTTATCAATAATAGCCTAGAAGAGTTAGATAATCGATTTGAAAGCCCTTATCTAACAATAGACTCATTGTTAGATGAGTTACTTAAATCTTTTACTAAATACCAAGACCAGATTTCCGATATGGAAGAATCACTGTATACTGATAGTATAGAAGCTAGTTTTATGACACAGTGGTTAGGTTTAAAAAGAGATATTCTTCGAATAGAACGTATAATGCTGCGTACTTCAGATGTAATGAATAATATGATAGTGTTCTATGACTCGGTTGAAGGGTTTCCAATAAACCACTATGTTGATATTCATGAACATTGTGAGCGGGTTTTACGCTCTGCATCCTTACAGCTTTCTAAGCTCGATTACCTATATAACTTTTATAATACTCGCACCAATGAAAAAATGAATCGTCTTATTTTTATTCTTACAATAATTTCAGCAATCTTTTTACCTCTGAACCTAGTTGTTGGGTTTTTTGGTATGAATACAAGTGGTTTGCCATTCACAGAAGGAAATAATGGAACACTAAGTGTAATAGTAACTTTGGGGTTATTAACTGTTGTGACATCCTTAACTATTCTTCTTTGGCGTAGAAAAATTGAGAGATAATTACTATTGGTTCTGGGAGGATAATCTTGACAGATTTTTCTAGTTGGTCGTTAGTATTGATAGTGATATCCTTCACAGTCGTTACTCTAATCATTGGATATTTCGGTATAAAAATGACTAAAACTGCCCGTGATCTTGCGCATAGTACTGGCTTAGGTGAAGCACTTATGGGTGCATTGTTTATTGGTGCATCAACATCATTGTCAGGTATTACTACATCCATCTCTGCCGCGTCTGCTGGATATGCAGAGCTTGCAGTGAGTAACGGTTTAGGAGGTATCGCTGTTCAAACTGCATTTCTTGCTTTAGCTGATATTGCTTATAGACGTGCAAACCTTGAACACGCAGCTGCATCAGCTGAAAATCTTTTTATGTCCACCTTTCTTCTTGCATTGTTGGCTATACATGCATTAGCACTATCGATTCCTACGATTAGTTTCTTTGGAGTTCATCCTGCTACGATCGTTTTAATAATTTTATATGCATTTGGTGTACATCTCCTGGCACGTACACATGAAACCCCTATGTGGCTTCCTAGAATAACAAGAGATACTTCATCAGAATCAAAAGATAAGAGTAGATATAGGGGCCGTCACCTTTGGAAACTATGGATACAATTTGCAGGCTATGCAACTGTAGTGGCTTTGGCGGGCTGGGCACTTGCACAGCTGGCTATCCCTCTTGGAGAAAAAACAGGTCTATCTCATGGAATTGTCGGTGGTGTATTTACCGCCATTTCCACATCAATACCTGAACTCGTTGTCGCAATTACCGCAGTTCGTATGGGTGCACTCAATTTAGCAGTTGGAGATATTATTGGCGGCAATGCATTTGATACACTTTTTATTGCCGCATCAGACATTGCTTACAGAGAAGGTCCAATCTATGCTGATGTTTCAAGTGCAGAGCAATTCTGGCTTGCTAACTCAATGTTGATGGTGAGTGTACTTCTTATGGGGCTAATATATCGTGAGCGTCACGGGCCAGGGAACATTGGTTTGGAAAGTGTAGTTTTGCTCGTTCTATATTTTGGAGGACTCGCAACTTTATCTGTAGTAGCTTAGAAGGTCGTAACAATCTTTCATATTTGAATTACTATATAACTATGTAAAAAGAAACAATGGAATAAGTTACACTACAAGTATAAATAGTGACATGTAACATAAAGCATTATTATTTGCTAGAAAACCTTATAAAATATATAAATTTATAAGGTTTTCTCTTTCTCGTTCCACCTGCGGAGAGGTGGAACGAGAAAGAGAAAATAAAAAAGGCATACCCTAGCTTTAGGATACGCCTTGCTTTTTCTTATCCAAAATATATTAATATAATGAACTAGTCTATGTTACATTCCACCAAGCAGTGCATCCCAGTGTCCAGAATTATCTGGTATTCCTGAGCCAGCTTGATCTACAGGTGCAGGATGATGTGCCATAGCGCTTGAAGCTAAACCGATTGTTAGAAGTAAGATTGCTGTTAATTTTTTCATTATAAATCCTTTTAATTTTTTTGTAATGCTTATCTGATATTCAAATCAGAAACGCTTTATCCAAATTCAGATGAAGTATAAAATAGAAGTGTGAAACTAGTGTGAAGAGGAAACCTTATAAAATATATAACTTTATAAGGTTTCCATCTTGTTTTTTATCTTTAAAAATTTGTAGAACCCTAATGCGTAAACAACTTCTTCTCTTCCTCTTTCTTGAAGAAGGTAAAATATGCCCAAAGCGTCGTGCCATACACAAAGATAGACATCATCACCACGCCAGTTGTGACCACCTCAAAAAGCTCCTTATACTCAAATGATGAAGGGATCATATGTACAAGGATAATAGAGAGTGCCCCTTTCATTCCTGAGAAGGTAAGTATAAACCACCCTTCAAAACCTACCGGTTTGATCTGCTCGAGCTTACTGCCCCAAAAAGCAAACTTTGCCATAGAGATCGCACGTATCATTGTTGTAATGATGAACATTGTCAGTATCTCGACTTTATACTCCCAGAACTTCTCCAGACTTACCATCTCTGCCAAAACAAAGAAAATCATTACCGCCGCGATATACCCAAACTCTTTTGTCATCTCATAGATATACTCCATTCGCTTAGTAGTCGTCGAGTCTATACCATGAAGGCGAAGTTTCTGCATAAATGTTTTACTCTTTTTAGCTTCCTCTTCACTTAATGTTTTAATATCGATATCTATCCATGCTTTGGTCGCAATGATCGCCGTGATCAATGTCAAGATACCACTGATATGCAAATGCTCTGCTAATATATATGCAAAATATGCTTCAATAATAAAAACAAAAAGCTCTCCTCGTTTATCATTGATCAATTTCATCAACATATAAAAAAGATACCCCAGTCCAATTCCAATCCCCATACTCATTACAAAGACACGAAGTGCATCTAGTGTTGCTTCACCCGCATCTATCGTACCGCTCATCATCCATGGTAGTCCTATGAAGAAAAAAGCGATGACCGCAGTGGCATCATTACCCAAAGATTCACCCTCGATCAAAACTTTGATATCATGTCCTATACCTTTAAAACGTGAAAGTACTGACTGCACAGAGACCGCATCGGTAGCCATATTGATCGCAAAGAGTGAGACGTAAGCACCGAGCGTAAGCCCTTCAAATATTCCAAAATAGTACATGCTTGCCCCAGCTGTAATAGAAAGAGCTACCGCAATCACTGCTAGATAGAAGATACTCCAGCTATGTTTTTTAATGTCACTAAAATGCAGATGCAATGCATCACCCATAAAGATAAGCGGTATACAGAACAATATGATCGTATCAAAATAGTGTGGCAGGTCTATAGGTACTGCCATAGGTACATAAGTGTAAATTGTATAAGAACCGATCAGGAGTAAAAAAACTGAAGGTATTTTAAATTTATTAGCCAGTGCATCTGAAAATACAACCAGCCCTAAGATAGTGATAAGTATGATCCCTGGTGCGAAACTATGCATCATTTTCCTTTAATATTATTATTTTAATAGCTTTTTCATTTCATGCAGACTTCGGTAGCCTTTTTGACATACCATATGTCCTTCTTCATCTATGATGACCACAGAAGGAAAAGCATTGGCTCCCATAGAACGTGCTTTTGAAAAATCATGTTCCATCAGAAGTTGCGCTCTGTCACTTTCAAAAAATGTTTTAAATGATTTCTTATCTGACTCTGCCATGTTTAGTAAATCATTTAAAACATCTACGTTTGTGATCTCTTCTGCTCGGGTATAAAATGCTTCTTGTATCGTATGTAAATAAGTAAAAGCGCTTTGCATACCAAAAAGTTCGCGTACTGTTATAACTGCTTTACATGCAGGATAGGTGTCGTAGTCAAAAGACTCTTTTTCAAATAAACTGTCTGAAAACTTTTGTCCTGTTCTTTGAGAGACTTGTTTCCAATGTCCTTTTAGATACTCTTTTGAACTGTCATTCCAAGGCATCTCACCTTTTGAACGTAAGCCACCTAAGACCAATGAGAACGTGTACTCATCATTCAGTGTGGTACGTAACTCTTCTATAATAGGAGCAAAGCCCCAACACCATGAACACATGGGATCAACAACAAAAAGTAACTCTTTTTTCATCCTAAAATAAGGTACCACTATCGTTAGAAACAGGCGTCAAGGGCACTTTTCGTTTAGGATGTAAGGGATCATCTTCTTCTTCGACAATTTCTTCTTCAGAAATCGGTTCTTCATCGATATTGATCGTAGGAGCAAAGCCTATCTCTCCATCTTCCGGATCAATATCTTCTGTGATCTCCATCTCATCTTCTAAGAGTTGATCATAAGGATGCACCTCTTTTTTCTGCGTATCAGGCAGTGGAGAATTTTCTGTGTAAAGTTCTGACTTGCCTTCATACTCTCCTCTAAATACCCCTTCAGGTATGTCAAATGTCCGCTTTGTTTCAGGATACAGCTCTAATAATTTTTCATAGTAAAAAGCAAATGCCGGTGCAGCTAGAGCGCCTCCGGTTGCTCCCTTTCCTATGCGCTTATTGTCATCTCTACCAAACCACACGATGGTTTCAATGGTTGGAGAGTATCCACAGAACCATGCGTCTATGTTGTTATTAGTTGTCCCTGTTTTTCCTGCGAGTTCGATGCCTTCTACCCGTGCATTTCTACCTGTACCTCTTTTGACAACATCTTTTAATACATCTGTCATCATATAAGCCTGTTCTGGTGTGGTGAAATTTTCTATCTCTTTAGGACGTGTTTCATAGATTACAGCACCCTCTTTAGAGATGATCTTACTCACCAACCTAGGTGCTATCATATGACCTTCATTGGCAAAGACTGAAAATATCTGCGCCATTTTAAGTGGACTTAATCCTAGGTTACCTAAGGCTATAGACATATCTCTAGGGATATGCGGTACATCTAAAAATGCCAATCTTTTACGGATAGTACTCACACCCAGATCAGCTACCAGGTTAATGGTCGCAAGGTTACGTGAATGTACCAGTGCTTCTCTAAAAGGGATGAATCCTTTAAAGTCACGTTCATAATTTTTAGGTGCCCAAATCTTTGGTTTTCCCTTATAATAATACTGGAATGTTCTCGCCAGGTCTGTCAAAGGACTTGCAGGATTGTATCCCATGTCTAATGCTGTTTGGTAAATAAACGGTTTAAATGCAGACCCGGGTTGACGTTTGGATTGTGTCACACGGTTATAAGCAGATTTTTCATAATCTGCCCCGCCAACCATCGCTAAAATATCACCTGTTTTACTCTCAACAGCTACAAATGCTGTATTTAATGTAGAGGTTTCTGCTTTTTCATTATATTTTTTAAGTGCCTTAGTGTAAGCAAAATCAACCGCCTCTTTCGCGATAGCTTGCTGTTTCATATCTACAGTCGTATAGATCTGATAACCACCAGTACGAATGTCACCCAGTTTCCCTTTAAACCGTCTCAGTACTTCATCTACTATACCAGGTGCTATATTTTGTGTTAAAGAGGTTTTATAGACTTTAGGGGATTCCTTCACCGCCTTAAGATAATCACTTTTCGTGATCCATCCTATGCTTTTCATACGGTAGAGTACATTATTGGCACGATCTAAAGCACGTTTGTAATGTTTAAGAGGGTTATAGAAACTTGGTGCATTTGGCAAACCTACCAAAATAGCAGCTTCTTTAAGTGTTAACTCGTGCAACTCTTTATGAAAGTATCCATTTGCAGCGGTTTTAACACCAAAGTAGTTATTACCATACGAAATCTCATTGAGATATCGTTCTATAATATCTTCTTTACTTAATTCATGTTCTATCTTCAGTGCTAAGATAGCTTCTTTGATCTTACGTGCAAGTTTCTTTTCGTGTGAAAGAAGTTTATTCTTGATAAGCTGTTGGGTCAGTGTACTTCCACCCTCAACAAAAGCACCTGCTTGAATATCTTTGACTATCGCTCTTAGTATCGCATCTGGGTTCACCCCACTGTGCTCAAAGAACTGCGTATCTTCCATCGCTACAAGCCCTTCAACGAGAAACCCGGGGATTTCATCATAACGTGCATACAGACGGTGTTGATTTTTAAAGACATACGCCAGTTTTTCACCATGTCTATCATAGACGATCGAAGAAGTTTCGGGCTTATAGTTGATGAGCTTATCTGCATCTAAAGATATCTCTTCATACGCATATATAAAAGCTGCAGTCAGTGCTACGCCAAATAGCATTGCTAAGATAATGGAACCTTTTACTAAACTATTGAACACGCAGACCCTTTATGATGAATATACATTTTTTTCATTTTTATAGTTATTGTACCGTGTTATGGCTAATGAGTGCTAACGCATGCCTGATTTTCTGTATAGATACACTCAAATTGAGTATAACCCTCATGATAGGTTTATCCACTGTAGGCTGACGTATGGCTCCTACCAGATACCCCTGAGTCATGAGCCCTTTTTGTACATACAGTGCACGTTCATTGCTTGGCATCTCAATAGGTACAATAAGACTCTGACAATTCATTCCCGTCTGTTTTCTGACCGCCATCTGCCGCTCCAAGATCTTCTTTCTATATTTTTCTGCATTTTTACGTATATGTTTGACATTGACCAACGCCAATGCCGTATCAAACACAGAGGGTGCCGTAGAATAGATGATAGGTTTTGCTCTGTTTACCAAGAAACTTATCACATTTTTGGAAGCCAAAATATATGCCCCATAAGAACCATAGGCTTTACCCAATGTCCCCATCTTGATATGTCTCTCATTGATCCTGATACCATAATATTCAAAGATACCCAAAAGTTTTAATCCAAGTACCCCTGCACTGTGTGCTTCATCTACGATGAGCAGTGCTTTGACTTGATCAGCAAGATCAAATATCTCTTTTTTACAAAGATCACCACCCATAGAGTAGACGCCCTCCACGGCAATAATCTGTCTTTTAGCCGGATGTGCTGCTAATTTCTCTCTTAGGTCATCCACATCATTATGGGCAAATGTGACTACCCTGTCTCCCAAAAGTTGTGAAGCCATCACACCGGAAGCATGATACTCTTCATCCATAAAAAGCATATCTCCTTTACGCACCAATGCCTCTATAAGTGCCATGTTTGCTAGGAAACCTGAACCAACCACAAGCCCCTCTTCAAAACCGTTATACTCTGCCATGGTCATTTCAAATATCCTATGAATAGGATGATAACCATTCACCAGCATACTGGCTTTAGAGCTTACTGTGTCATACTCGTTAACCAGTTTCACCGCTTTTTTGAACTGTTTTTTATTCAGTGACAACCCCAAGTAATCAT
>CAKZWP010000005.1:0-3225 GCA_937921845.1 uncultured Sulfurovum sp. | reverse complement strand
AACACCTTTTATGATACACGAGATAGCCCAAACCATTGTAGGTTACATTGGTGATATGGGCTACTGGGGTATCTTTATTCTCATGTTCCTTGAGAGCACTTTCTTTCCTTTCCCTAGTGAAATTGTCATGATACCTGCAGGGTATTTAGCGTTTAAAGGTGAAATGAATCTTTATATGGTTATTTTGGCAGGTATAGTGGGTTCTGTGGCAGGGGCACTTTTTAACTACTATCTCGCGATGCATTTTGGAAGAAAATTCATTTTACGTTATGGTAGATACTTTTTTATTAAAGAAGAAACCTTAGATAAACTCGAAGCTTTTTTCATTAAACATGGAGAACTTTCTACCTTTAATGGAAGACTCATCCCAGGCATACGACAACTCATCTCGCTTCCTGCTGGATTGGCACGTATGAATATGGCTAAATTTGCTTTTTATTCCGGATTGGGTGCAGGTATCTGGGTGATCGTTTTAGTAGCCTTAGGTTATGTATTGGGTTCAAATGAAGCACTCATCTCTGAATACCTACAGTCTGCAACACTGATCGCACTTCTCTGTGTGGTATTGATCACACTTTTTTATGTAATTAGACATAAAAGAAGAAAAGAGATCTTGGAAGATTAATTAGCGCAACCAGTTGCGTGAGCTCTCCGCTGCGGAGAACCTAGTGTTCAGAAAAAAATTTAGTTTTTTTCTAAGTCATGCTTTAGCATTGAAGCGTAACATGTAGGGCTTTGCTCTATATGTGTCCTCATAATCAAAAAGAGATATTGGAAGATTAGTTCAATATCCAAGTTACATATTTTTTCTTCTTGATCGTTGTTTTCTTTAATGCTTTAAACACTTTGTCTATCACGGTATGATGTAGTGCGACATAAGACTTTGTATCTGTGATATTTATCTTTCCTATCATTTTTGGGTCAATGCCTATCTCTTTACATAAAGTACCGAGTATATCTCCCGCTCGAAGCTTGGTTTTTTTACCGCCGTTAATGCAAAGTGTATCATACTCAGAGACCATCTTAAATGTAGCATCTACACGTAAGTCTTTCATCTGTGCTGTGCGTGCAGCAGAGGTGATGTAAGCGCATTTTTCACTGTCCCTTGGACCATAGAGTGAGATGGCTGTACCTTTGGCATCTGCGCGTCCTGTACGTCCAATACGGTGAGTGTAGACTTCTTGGTCAAAGGGTAAATCATAGTTGATGACCAGTTCGATATCTTTGACGTCCAAACCTCTTGAAGCGACATCTGTAGCTACCATGATACGCCTAGAACCATTAGAGAAGGCGATCAGAGATTCATTACGATCTCTTTGATCAAGGTCGCCATGTATGTCTATAGCAGAATGCCCACGTTGGTGCAATGTGTCTGTCAGAGAAATGACTTCTGCTTTAGTGTTACAAAAAATAAGGAGTGACTCTGGTTTATAGGATTGGATCAGGGCTGTGAGCGTTTTAAATTTATCAGAAGTCTCATAGACTATTTCATCTATCTTATCACTCTCTTGAACCGTGTCTACTTTGATGGTAATGGGCTGTTTCAGTAGAGCTTTGGCAAGTTTTTCTATCTTCTCGGGGAATGTCGCTGAGAAGAGCAGGGTTTGTTTGGCACGTGGCATGTTGGAACCTATTTTGACGATCTCATCATAAAAACCCATATCCAGCATACGATCTGCTTCATCAAGTACCAGTGTTTTGATGCTGCCCAGTACCAGTGTCTCTTTTGCCAGGTGGTCTTGTATACGTCCAGGTGTACCTATGAGTATATGCGCACCTTTGGCCAGTGATTCAGCTTGGGCGCGAAGTGGCACTCCACCATACAGTGTGAGTATTTTGAGGTTGGCTTTGTAGGCTGCTACTTTTCTGAGTTCAACAGCTATTTGGTCAGCAAGTTCACGTGTAGGCGTGATGATAATGGTCTGTGGCTTATAGTTGTTTGTATCTGTACGCATCACACAGGGTAATCCAAAGGCCAATGTTTTTCCAGAACCTGTCTTGGATTGGGCTAAGATGTCTTTACCTTCCAAGATAGGGCTGATAGCCTTTTCCTGTATCTCAGTCATCGTTGTGAAGTTTAGTATATTGAGTGTTTCCAATAGCGCTTTTGGAAGTGCTTCTATGCTATTAAATGATGCCATATTATTGTAGTCCAAGTGTTTCAAGTAGGATAAGTACAAGTGAGAGTAGTTTCATGATTAATCCTATAAATTGATTAAAGCTATAAGTGGAGTAAGAAGATTAATATATGGGCAAAAGCCCATAAGGTGTTAAAGATTTAAGATTATGCCTGAGCTTTTTTATAGTCTAAAATCATTTTGTAAGCTTCGTCTTTTAAAAGAAGCTTTTCTTTTTTAAGTGTTTCAAGCTCTACATCAGTTAAGATTGTACGACCTGCTTCTGCATCTTCAACTTGCTGGTCAAGTGCATTATGCTTTTCAAAAACTTTTGAAAAGTGCGCATTGTTTAGTTTTAGTTCGTGTATTTCATTTTTGTATTCGTGTAACATGTTACTTCCTAGTATTAATATATTCTATTATTATAACTTTTTTGTGGTTAGTGGAGAGTTAAAAGTAAATTTTTTACGTTCTGTATTCCGCATTTATTTTTACATATTCATAACTCAGATCACAGCCATAAGATGTGTAGCTGGCATTACCTAAACCAATGTCACAAGTGACCTTAAAACGCTCTTGTTTCATGATCTTATATGCTTTGTCTTCACGTGCTTTGTCTAACTCTCTGAATTGGCTAGAGTAGATAAGAAGGTCATCATAGTGTATGGTAAGGGTTTCGTCATCACAGGCTATGCCAGATGCACCTATGGTTGAAGCAATGCGTCCCCAGTTTGGATCTTCTCCAAAGAGCGCAGTTTTTACCAGGAGAGAGTTGCTTAATGCCATACTTGCCCTTTTCGCTTCTTCCTCACTCTTGGCTCCCTTGACTTCAAATGCGACAAGTTTGTTTGCCCCTTCTCCGTCTTTAAGTATGAGCATAGCCAGTTCAAACATGATCTCATTGAGGGCCCCAGCAAAGGCTTCTTTATCGTAATGTGCACTTTGTTTGTTTGCAAGTAACATCACCGTGTCATTGGTAGACGTGTCACCATCTACAGAGATACGGTTAAATGAACCTTCTGTTGCTTCTGTGAGCAGTTCATCCATGTCAGACTTAGGGATGTCAGCGTCGGTAATGACAAAACAGAGCATTGTGGCCATAGCAGGG
>CAKZWP010000004.1:0-5560 GCA_937921845.1 uncultured Sulfurovum sp. | reverse complement strand
TCATCATCAATGTCAAAACTTTTTGCACCTTCGATCGAACCTCCAAATCCAGGCTTTAGTGTCGATTCATATACACCATATATACGATTCGGATACATTCTAGCAAACTCTGACAATTGCTCTTCAGTAAAATCTCTTGTTTTAAACGTAGGTGTTCTTTCCCCTACACGTACCTGCGTAGCATCCAGTATAGGCTGAGGTATCTCTCTATAACTGTGGTCATACCCTGTCCAGTCAGATCCAGAACCAACATGGTCTATCTGTGATGTTCCTGTATAGTTGTTGATCTTCCCGGCAAGAGATATCTTTATAAAATCTTCATCAAATCGTTCTTTCGTTCTGATATCTATATATCCACCACCAAAAGAGCTTGGAATGTCGGCAGAAGCACTTTTCTGAATCTTCATAGAACCAATGATAGAAGAAGGAAAGATATCCAGTGGTACAGTTCTCTTAAGTGGGTTTGGTGAAGGCAAAGGCAATCCGTTCATCTCAATATTCGAATATCTTTCTCCAAGACCCCTAACATAAATATTTCTACCATCGACCAAAGTCACACCAGTTACCCTACGAAGTGCAGCCGCAGCAGTAGAGTCACCTTTTTTTGATAACTCTTCTGCCCCTATTATGTTGGCAATGGCATTGGAGTTCTTCTCTTCTGCTATGATGTCCGCCAAAGAACCTTCTACCTTCGGTGCGAGTACCACATATTCCTCAAGCTCCATACTGGCTGGAGTCAGTGTGATCTGACGTGAAGTACTGCCATTTTTCGCTACTTTCACTCCCCCTATGGTCTGCGCACTATATGCAGTATGCACAACTGATATACTTAAAGCTACGCCAGAAGGCACTTCCACAGAAAACTTACCTGCAGTATCTGTTCGTGCATCGACTGCTGTACCTTTTACAAAAACCCTTGCTCCTGAAATCGGTGTCTTGCTTTCAGCAGACAGTACGGTACCAGTAAGACGTCCCTTCCCTGTAACATTAATTGCTTGTGTACTTTTTGCCTGTGTAAGCTTCCCTACTGGTGTATCGACAGTAACCAGAGGTACTTTAGTATTTTGAGAGAAGGTTGCAACGACTTGTGTATCACGTCCCTCTTTAATGGTTACTCTTTTTTTAAAATACCCAAGATGTTCTCTGTTCAACCCACGTCCTACTATCTCTACAGTATGTGTTCCCACAGAAAGTGTCGTTTTCAGTGAACCGTCTACATCACTTTTAAATACACGTTTACCATCTACTGTGATTACACTTGCCTGCAGTGGTGTCTGATCTTTAAATGTGAAAACAGTGACAGTTCCTGTTTTTTGATTTTCGCCCCATGCTACTGTTATCACAGCAACGAGTAGACAAAGCCTTAAAATCTGTTTCATAGTTATATACACTCCATACTGTTATCTTGACATTTCTCAATATTTTTTCGAATGATCGTTGCTTTAGAAAACAACTCATTATCTGTGATCTTTTTCAATTGCACTTCTGCCTCTTCATAATCTTTAGCCATATAATATGCATATGCCACTGCATATCTAATACTGTCATCCTCAAGCATCTTATATCGCTTAAGTGCATCTATAAGTCCTATAACCTTCTCATACTCACCACGATCTACATAGATCGCTATTTTCTGTTTTAACTTTTCTTGTTTGTCGCTTACTTGTGAGTTAAGATATAAAGCATGCGGGATCAACCCTACTCTTCTATGGAGTTCTGCCGCTTCTTTAGTGTATTTATGCTCAAAGTAAGACCCTTGTTCAAAGAGATTGGCAGTCGTGAACTGCATTCCTTTTTTCATATACAAGTGTCCAAGTAGCATATTGACTTTTGCATTAGTTGGGAAAAGCATTTTTGTCTCTTCCAAGACTTTTACGGCTTCTTCCCTTTGTCCACCTGCAAGCAACATTTGCGCTAAAGCCATATACTCTTTTGCATTAGGAGTAGCACGCTTCATATATGCTTTGGCACTTATAATTGCCTCTTGATACAGACCAAGCTGAGTAAAGTAATAAAACTTTTGTTTTAAAAGTGATTGATCTTTTGGAAAAACTTTGGCACCTGTGGTTAAGATGTCTACAGCACTATCTTTATCATTCATTTTCCAATAACAATCTGCTCTCAACATATATTTTTGCGCCTGATCTCTTCCTGCTGGACCTTGTAGATCAAGATATTTGATCGTTGCAGCATAATTCTTAACCTTATATGACTCTTGACTTAGATAACTGTAAAGCTTTTGGAGCTGTTCTTTTCTCAATTTCTCACCATCAAAAGGTACTGTTGTTACCTTAGCTACAGGCTTAGGCTGGCTAGCAATAGAAAACAAGTGTTCTCTTTTTTCTTTGAGAGGTGCAGGAGCGACATATACTTTTGTCTTTGTAGCCTCAACCGCTTCTTTAAGATAACCTATCGCCTGAGCATGCTTTTCCTGACGCATCGCTATCACACCTTTAATGGTGTAGTATTTTGACATATCCAAGTTTTTATCATATTGTTTAGCCTCTGCCAGTTCTGCATTGGCTTTGTCAAACTTCCCGTCATAGACCATCATCGATGCCAGTGTCAAATGGTCAACCTCTGGCAGATCATTTGTCTTTGCCTCTACCAAGATAGAGAGTATGAGCGTACCTATAGCTATTTTTAATATATTTCGCATCTCTTTCCCTTAGTTAAAGTCAAACCTGACTTTTTGTTTTACCCATACTTTGACAGGTCTGCCTTTATATTTTCCCGGAGAAAATCTCCAAGATCTAATACCACTGAGTGCTGCTGTATCAAAAACACCAGGAGGTGCTGACTGCAGTACTTTTGCTGCGTCTATACTTCCATCCGTATCAATAAGAAGGTTTATCACCACATATCCCTTAATACGCTTTTTCATTGCCCCCGCAGGATACTGCATCGATGATCTGGATAATACTCTTGGTTTCGTATCTACCGTACCTTCACTCATCGCTGCATTTCTGGCTATCTCACCCAAAAGATCATTGGGATTACCTGCGATGTTCCCAAGTTCAAACTCAGGAATATCCATCTCAATACCTCCCAACATAGAACTTAGATCAGGCAGAGGTGCTTTAGGTGTACTCTTTTTCTTAGGTTTTGGTTTTGGCTTAGGTTTTTTGATCTCTTGATTTACCTTTTTGACCTTCATATACCTTAGAGGATCTTTTTTTACTTCCTCTTTTTTCTCTACATCTTTATTGAAAGATATAACCAAAACCATCATTAGGACAGCACCAAAAAGCATGGAAATAAGGGCAAAAAGCTCTCTTTTTTGCTTCATACGCTTATTGACAAACATAAGAATTAACCCATCTCTTTAGTAGTAGATACAGCTACATCTTTAGCGCCACTCATACGACACTCATCCACCACATCAATCAATCTTTCAACCGGGATACTTGTATCTGAAATGACCAATACAGACTTATCACTGTTACCTCTAAGAAGATCTCTCAGTTTACTCTGTACAGCCCAAAGCTTCACAGGTTGATTGTCAATATATATCTCATTGGTATTGTCGATATAGACACGTACCACTTTTGAGGATGCCTTGCTTGCCGAAGCTGCGGAAGGACGATTAAGATCTAACTTCATATCCTTTACAAATGTCGTGGTTACCATAAAAAATATCAACAATATAAATACCATGTCAATCAATGGAGATACATCAATATTGTCAATGTTCTGTTTTCTTGGTCTAAATCTCATACTCATCCTTTGTACATATTACATCTGCGATCTGTTCAAGCTCTAACTCATATCGCTCTTCTTGTTTATCAAGTATCTTTCCAATGATAAGCCCCGGTACTGCCACAACAAGTCCCAGTTCTGTAGTAAAAAGCGCTTTTGATATACCCCCAGAGATACTGTTTCCCTGTGCGAACATAGAGCTTGACTGTAAAGCATCAAATGTTTCTATCATCCCTATAACCGTACCTAGTAATCCTACCAATGGAGCCAAGACAACGATCGTCTTCACCAGTGTTGAATAGGTACCGACCACGATCATATAGGGAGCAAGTGCATCCATTACAAAATTTCTGGCATGTTTACCTAGCTTTTTTGCCTCTCTTGCTGCTTCAAGTGCATCTGCTGCAGCATAATCAAGTAAGCCTCTCATGGCTTGAGCCTCACCTCTTTTTTCATGTTTGGAGACAAGTCTTCGCACATTACCTTTTGTTCCTCTTTTAAGTGTAAGATAACGATACCCAAGTCCGTACCAGAGAGCCAGATTGAGTGCAAAAAGTACCCACATCACTGCCCCTCCTGTATTCATGAGAGAGATAAAATCTCCAATAACCCCTGTCATCTCTAGCTCTTTGTAATGTTTTTCTCAAAAACATTGATCACATGAAGCGCACTTTGTTCCATAGAATCTTTGATCTTCTGTGCCCAACCAGACAAGAGGTTACCCAGTAACAAAAGTGGTATCGCAACGATAAGACCCAACATTGTTGTTACAAGTGCTTCAGAGATACCACCAGATAAAAGTTTAGGATCTCCTGTACCATGCTCTGTGATGATGTCAAATGTTGAGATCATTCCCGTAACCGTACCTAAAAGCCCAAGAAGTGGTGCAACTGCAGCAATCACAAGTACAAATGAACCGAATTTATCTATAGCAGAACTCTCATTGAGGATATTTTCCGTAACGATATCTTCTATATGTTCTCTGTCTCTGGTAATGTTTCTTAATGTTGCTTTGAGTACCCTCGCTGTTGAACCTTTATATTCTTTGATCGCTTCTTGAGCCTCTGCTACACCACTTGTATTTAACTTTTCTACTACCGTTTTTGTAAGGTTCTCTACTCTAGAACCAGATTTAGAAAGTAAAACAATTCTAAGTGCAATAAGAAGTAAACCAAACGCTCCAAGAGCTAAAATGATATATCCTATCATACCACCGGCTCTTACCGTATCACCCATTGTTTTCTCTTTTTTGAACTCTACTTCTTTATCCAGGTTCTCATAGACAAAAATATCGATACTCTCAAGTCTCTCTCCTGAAAAAAGTGCTTTTGCATCATCTGAAGCATCTGCAGAATTCCATAGTTTATACTTACTGTCTCCCGCTGGTGCTAATGCTCCGGCAGCTTCTTTGGCTATACCAAATGCAGCAACATTACCTACTTTAACAATATCTGCATCTACAGGTTTTCCATTCGGAAGATAAAATCTACCCTTCTCGTTTCTCACAGAAGACAACGTAGCATATAATTTTTCTGACTGGGCAAATGCATTTGTCAGCTTCTGAATGTTACTTGTTTTGTTACTCTCATCTAACGCGATACCATACTCACCAAGTGCAGAAATGGCTTGCATAGTAACAACTGAAGTCATATCACCATTTTCAGATACTTCATTTGCCTTTTTATTGAGCTTTTCAAGCTTCTCTTGTGACATTTGAAGCGCATCAGAGACCTTGATCAATGTCTCCTGTAATCCATTAAGTTTTTCACCAGCTACTGCAATATCTTCTTTTTGCTGCTTATCTTCTTTGATCAATCTACTCTGTAGTTCACTCTTTTGTGCTTTTAAAAATGTATACTCT
>CAKZWP010000003.1:0-3182 GCA_937921845.1 uncultured Sulfurovum sp. | reverse complement strand
ATGTCTCTAAGTATTCCCCCTACACCTGTTGCAGCACCTTGAAAAGGTTCTATGAATGACGGGTGGTTATGACTTTCCATTTTAAATACAGCTGCCATACCGTCACCTATGTCGATAACACCCGCATTTTCACCTGGTCCCTGGATCACCCATGGTGCTTCTGTAGGAAAACCTCTAAGGTATTTTGTACTTGACTTGTATGAACAGTGCTCAGACCACATTGCAGAAAAAATACCTATTTCTACAATATTTGGGTGACGACCATCTAAGATACGTAAGATATCTTCATACTCTTCTTTGCTAAGTTTGTGATTTTTTAAAACTTCATCTAAATCTTCAATAGGCTGTGACATAAATAGTGTCCTTTAAGGCGGTAAAATAAGAGACATATTTTACTCAAAAAGTACTAAATAAGTGATAAAAAGGTAGAATATTTCACTACGAATTAAAGGTTATAAATGGACAAGATTTTACAGATGCTACTTCTGCAGCAACAACTCAATGATGCGACAAATGGTGAAGGTTGGGAAAAAGGTACTACCAAGAACGGTAAACTTATCGACTGGAAACGTTGTACTTACCTAGAGTGTGCTGAACTTATAGAGTCTTACCCTTGGAAACACTGGAAAAATATAGATGCTGAACCTGATTATGCAAATATCAAGATAGAAGCTGTGGATATCTGGCATTTCATTATGTCACAAGGACTTGAAGACTATAAGATGAAAAATCTCGGAAGTATTGATACATTGTCAAGAACTATTTCCAAGTTACCTAATTTTCAAACTTTTTTAGCCGACATCACACCTACAACTAAAGATTATTATGCACAGATCGAAGTAGTAGAGCACTTGATGAAAACACTGTTTTGTGGGGAGTCTACAGAAAAACTTATGGAAGCATTTATAGATGTAGCGGTACAGTCCGGACTCAACCTAGATGCCTTGTACAGACTTTATGTAGGGAAAAACATCTTAAATAAGTTCAGACAGGATCACGGTTATAAAGAGGGTTCATACATCAAAATATGGAATGGTGAGGAAGATAATGTTGTGATGCAACGTGTACTTGAAGAAAATGAAGAGGTAACTCCAGATGGACTCTACAATGCATTGGAAGAAGCTTATCCGAAGGGATAAGCAAAGATAGTTATTATTCGATTGTTCTAGTCAAATCTTGTTCTACGATTTGATTTCCACGTACACTTACTTTGGTTGCTATACGTATATTTTTTATACTCTCATACCCACACTCTTCAGCACATTTAACAGTACCTATAAGATAATAGCTTCCCGATGGTACACCATAAAATGCAAACTTTCCATTTTTGTCTGAAGCTGTGAATTTTAAGTAATTAAAGAGTCTTGGGTCTGCTGCTTGCATTTTATATCCACCCAAATAACTCTCTTCGTACCACTGTTCAGAGTAACTTGTGATAGGATTTAAATAAAGTCGTGTACTTGTACCCAAAACACGTTTATCATAATAGTCCCTCACATAAATTGTACCTTTGACTGTACCTTTACCTGTTCTTGCCAAACGATAATACTCAGATTCAGGGAATTCAATACGTTCCATTTTATTCTCTTCACCATCTTCTGTTATCATCATTTCAGATTCTGTAAGATTGTCATCAGACATATTTACATCATCTGCACTGCTGAAGTCACCCCAGAAATTTTTATTTTTTTTGATATGTATATCTGGCTGTACACATCCTGTAAATAAAGACATTGCCATCAATGACATTAAGATTGTAGTGACTATTTTAAACATTTCATACCTTCATTCATAATTTCGATATTATACACAATTAACTTTACTATCGTCCATTAACAACGTTTCTTCTTAAGTATATTTTCTAAAAAACTTCTCGCATCTTCATCACCAGAAAAAGCAGCTTTTTGATACCAAAAGGCCGCTTTTCGGCAATTTTTCTTTACTGCATATCCTTTATGGTATTTCTGAGCCAGATGTTGTTGTGCCTCAACTTCACCCTCTTTGGCAAATCGATGCAGGTGCTTTACATTTCTTTTTTCACCTTTATAATACTTGATTGTATTAAAGATAAACCACAGCGTAAAAACAAACAAAGCTAAAATAATATAAAGTTCTATATTTTCTATATCATTAAA
Organism: uncultured Sulfurovum sp.; assembly: GCA_937921845.1. Lineage (GTDB taxonomy): Bacteria > Campylobacterota > Campylobacteria > Campylobacterales > Sulfurovaceae > Sulfurovum. The sequence continues at coordinate 1,047 of CAKZWP010000003.1, read as the reverse complement.
ATATTCGACTATCTGCATCTTATTTCCCTAAACAGAATTCACCAAACATTTTGTCCAGTATCTCTTCACTGTCATAAGGTTTAGAAATAGATGAGATAGACTTGACCGCCTCTTGCAAATGGTAAGAAAAGAACTCTAATTCACCATCCATAAGAGGTGTTTTTGCTTCTTCTATAGAAATTTTTGCTTTAGTGACAGCTTCTATTTGTCTAGCTGAGATAAGCATCAGCTCTTCTCCCTCACCGATACCATCTAACATCTGTTCAAGTTTTTCTGTTAATTTCACAAAAGCTTTTTTCGCACTCACTTCAAGTAGATCATAGGCTTGAAGTTTGTTCCTATCAAATACCCTCTCAAGATCTGATTTGTTCAGTGCAACAACTATATGTTTATCTTCTAATGCTTCAAGGATAGAAACGATCTTTTCATCTTCCTCGTCAAATGCCCGTGAACTGTCAAAAAGTGCAACAATGACATCTGCATCTTCGACTGAAGAGAGAGAACGTTCTATACCTATCTTCTCAATTGTATCCTCAGAATCGCGAATACCTGCAGTATCTACCAGTCTGATAATATGTGAACCTATACGTACCTGCTCTTCGATGGTATCTCTTGTGGTTCCTGCGATATCACTGACGATAGCTCTGTCATAAGAAAGCAAAGCATTCAGTAAAGAACTTTTACCTACATTTGGTTTTCCTATGATAGCTACTTTAAAACCTTCTATGAGCCCTCTTCGTCTATGGCTAGCATCAACAATCTGTTCTATTTGCCCTGTCAGTCCGTCTAATTGTCTCTTAATACTTTGCATAATATCATCAGGAATATCTTCTTCTGCATAGTCGATCATCACTTCTGAGTATGCCAAAGACTTTAAAAGTGCATCCCTGCTCTCATCGACAAAGGTTTTGAGTTCACCTTTCATCTGTTTGGCAAGTATCTTCGCTGCATCCACACTCTTTGCTTCTATCAGTTTTGAAATGGCTTCTGCTTCTGTCAAATCAATTTTACCATTGAGAAATGCTCTCTTAGAGAACTCACCCGGTT
>CAKZWP010000002.1:0-15023 GCA_937921845.1 uncultured Sulfurovum sp. | reverse complement strand
ATATGAAAATGGTGTTGAAAGTGGATCAGAATTTGACCTTATCTTAGGATACGGAGTTACTGACTGTATCTCTCTAGATGCTGCCTATACTATTACTGATTATGGTGATGGTGCTGGTGATGAGCAAGTTATGGAGCTTATCGCAACTTACAAATTTTAATCAAAACTTGTAATCTCCTAAAACCCGTTTGAATACACCACTCTCTTCGGAGAGTGTACGGGCCTTTCTTACTAAATCATAACTTTTAAACTACCCATAATATCTTTCTAGCATTTTATCTATCTTGCCTTTTGCACTTAGTAAAAACAATGCACTTCTAGAAGAGAGTGCTCCCTCTTCTGACATAGGTATATTCATAAAATCCCTTATCATATTTATAAGTTCATTTGTTTCACGTATCTCTAAGTATGATTTATCATGATACTCCGTACTCTTTTCTTTTTCACCTTCTATATAAAGAATACGTTGAAGTTTTCCTTGTTGTTCATTAAAAATAACCTCATAAGTTTTCAATGTATCTATCGTATCTTTGATATGCGCATCCACTTTGTCCATCTCAGATTTACAGTTGGCTTTTTTCTCTGTGTAAAGTTCTGCTTCTACAAACTGTTTCACTGCAAAGTGAAGATTGCTATTTGCTTTCAGCCTTACACGAGCAACATAGATAAGAATCATGACTAAAAGTACTGCAAAACCAAATACTCCTGCACCTATGTAAACATCTTCCTGTATGCCTATAGTAGTACTAAACCAGGCCAAAATACTTTGCATAATATCTTCTGAAGGTACTTTGGTCACATTCAGTGTCATTTCTAATTTTTCTGTTGCCAGGTAGACCAATCCAACGGCCGTGGCGAATCCTCCAACTAAGGCATAAATGAATCCTGTAAATTTACCACTTGAAACATCTTTTATTATTAAGGGCTTTACCTCTTCTTTAGTCTCGAAGACCACCGTTGTCTCTTCAGATGGCTCGTCATCTTTTGTCTGATAACCTAATTTTTTGACTAACGATACACATGCATCAAACCCACCTGCTTTAAGCTCTGATTTTGAATCATCATACTCTTTCAAATCCGCCTCAAGTAAGAGCTTACATGCCGTTGAGCGCGCATTAGCTTCGTTCACTATCCTTGTTGCTTTTTCTATAAGGTGTTTTGCCCTTACATGTTTTTTTGCTTTCGCTGGTAGAGGAACGTCATCCACTGCTCCTTCTACACCCTCTGAGGCTTCGTTTTCAATTTCTTCTGTTGTTTCTTCTTCCATTGCTGAAGTTTCATCTTCTGATTTTTCTATTGTTTCTTCTACAATATCTAAAACTTCATTTTCAATTTCATCTATCATTTCCTCTATAACTTCAGAGGTTTCATCTTCAACATTTCTAATTATATCTTCTGGTCCATTTTTATTTTCATTCATGTTTCTATCCTTAATAGTTTATTTTAGCAAAATTTTTCATTATATTTTTAATCTATATCAATTTTTTACAACACTTGGATATAATTCAGTATATTAGAACAGAGGAATTTTATGGGCATTATAGTTGCACTTTTAGTCTTATCGGTACTTATCTTTTTTCATGAACTTGGGCACTTTGCAGCAGCACGTTATTTTGGTGTACAGGTTGATGTCTTCAGCATAGGTTTTGGTAAAAAACTTTACTCCAAGATGATAGGAAAAACCGAATGGAGTCTCTCAGCCATCCCTCTTGGCGGGTATGTCAAAATGAAAGGGCAGGATGACTCTGATCCTAGCGCGATCTCTTATGATGAAGATTCATACAATGTAAAGAAACCATGGCAGCGTATTATCATCTTACTAGCGGGCCCTTTTGCCAATTTCCTACTGGCTTTTCTACTTTATTTTGCCATCGCCAACATTGGTGTCCCTAAGCTGTTGCCTTATGTCGGAGAAGTAGGAAAAGACACACCTGCATTTAGCGCAGGTTTAACCAAAGAAGACAAGATTATCCAAGTCAATGGTAACAACATCCTCTACTGGGAAAATATCGGTAAAAATATTAATGGTGGCAAAGGTGACATAACGCTTATCGTAGAACGCGAACAACGACTGATCACACTGCAACTTACACCAAAGGTCATAGAGGACCAAAATATCTTCGGAGAAAAGATCACCAGACGTATCATCGGAATCAGTCCTTTGGGAAAACAAACGACCGTCTACTTCGGTTTTATAGATGGACTTGATTATGCATGGGATGAAACAAAAAAAGCCTCTTTACTCATCGTAGAGAGTGTACAAAAATTAATTACTGGTGTGGTAGGTGCAGATAAACTGGGAGGCATCATCACCATTGTTGATGTTACTGCTGAAGCAAGCTCTGCTGGTATATTGGCACTTTTCTTTTTTACTGCTCTTATTTCCGTGAACTTGGGAGTACTTAACCTACTTCCCATACCTGCACTGGATGGTGGACACATTATGTTTAACCTTTATGAGATGATTACAGGTAAAACTGCCAGTGAACAGGTTATGATGTATATCACACTTGTAGGTTGGGCTATACTGATCAGTCTTATGATGTTAGGACTGTATAATGATATCAACAGACTTTGGGGATGAAAACCGTTAAGTGGACTTGAACTGCTTCAAGTCCATAGGTTTAGAACCGACACGGTCGAAGTGATAGCGTAGCCGTGTAGGCAATTCATTAGAAAAGGATAATAAGTATGATATTAGACAAAGAACACTTAAGAGCAAATCTGGATGAAGTAATATGGAACATAGAACAAGCACGTATAGTAGTGAGTGAACACCACATTGTAAAACTTGTCACTGTGGCTAAATATACTGAACTCGAAAACATCTCTACATTGTATGAATTGGGACAAAGAGCCTTTGGTGAAAATCAGGTACAACAGCTTAAAGAACGTATGGAAGCACTCGATGCACTTCCACTTGAATGGCACATGATAGGTACACTCCAAAAAAATAAGATCAATAACCTTATAGATCTTCGCCCTACTCTTATGCAATCGCTTGACAGTATAGAGTTAGCAAATGAACTTAACAAAAAACTTTTGGCAAAAGAGACAAAAATGCACTGCCTGCTTCAGATCAATGCAGCCAATGAAGTGAGTAAGTCAGGAGTAAGCAGTGAAGAAGCTGTTGACATTTACCAAACGATAAAAGAAACCTGTCCTCAGATCAATCTTAAAGGTGTCATGACCATAGGTGCACACAGTGAAGAGACAAAACTGATACAACAGAGTTTTGAAACAACCCACAGTATCTATGAGAAACTGGAAAAAGATGGTGCTACTATTTGTTCTATGGGTATGAGCAATGATTATGAATTGGCTATAAAATGTGGATCTAATTTAGTGAGAGTTGGTTCAGCATTGTTTAAATAAACTGTGTAGGTTGATAGTATCAAGCCTACAAGTTATTATGCAACAGCCTCTTTACAGTGGGTACAAACCCCATAAAGATTAACCTGTTGCTTACTTAAGGTAAAGTTCTCTTTGGCTGTCATAGAAGTAAATAGTTCATCTGCAGCAGAGTGTTGTGGTTTATCTTCTACTTCTCCACACTCTGTACAGACCAAATGGATATGATCCTCTTTACTGAGTTCATATTTAGATTTTTTACCTGTGATTGGCACTTCTACAAGTACACCCTTCTCTACCATCAAAATGATATTTTTATACACTGTTGCAAGTGAAAGGGATGGATGTGCTTTGATGACTTCATCATAGATAGTATCTATAGACATATGCCCATAGACTTCTATTCTTTCCAATATATTCATACGTTGAAATGTCGCTTTAAGCCCACTCTCTTTGAGTAGTGTTGCATAATCGGTCATGAATTCTCCTTTGAATATATAGATAAGCTTACGATTGTAAACTCATATATATATTCTCAAGCTAACGCTTGAGAATATGGTAATGTTACAAATCACCTTCGTGTTTTGCAAGATACTCAGCAACACCTGCAGTGTCTGCTTTCATACCTTCGTCACCTTTTACCCAACCAGCAGGACATACTTCACCATGCTCGTTAGTAAATAACATAGTGTCTACCATTCTGATCATCTCATCGATGTTTCTACCAAGTGGAAGGTCGTTGATCACTGCGTGTCTTACTGTACCATCAGCATCGATAAGGAATGAACCTCTAAGTGCTACTGCTTCATCAAGAAGAACATCATAATCTCTAGCAATTTGCTTAGAAAGGTCAGCAACAAGTGGGAAATCTACTCTACCGATACCACCTTCAGCTACTGGTGTTTCTCTCCATGCGAAGTGTGAGAATTGACTATCTACAGATACACCGATAATATTTACGCCTCTGTCTCTAAACTCTTTTGCTCTGTGTGAAAATGCAATGATTTCTGATGGACAAACAAATGTAAAGTCTAGTGGATAGAAGAAAAGTACTGCACCCTTTTCACCTAGGTTTTCCATTAAGTTGAATCCGTCTACAATTTGACCGTTTGCGAGTACAGCTGTTGCTGTGAAATCTGGAGCTTTTTTAGTTACTAACATGTTATTTCCTTAAAGATAATTTTTATTAACAAGGAAATATTATCATATTATATTTAAAAGAAAGTTAAATTAAAAAGGAAGTAACCCAAACTTTTTAGTAAACGCTTCATCGATATCGATAAGTCCTTTTTCTTGAAGCATATCAAGTACCTCTTTCGTACAGAATGTATCTCCCGGCCACTCTCTTTCATAGCCATCAACTTCACTCTTATTGGTTGCATCTATCGCTATGAATGGTTCAAGTATCACATCTCTGAGAGCATCTATGTTATTGACCACACGCCAAATGAGCATGTACGTATCATCCAAATCATTGTTCACATGATCTACTATGACAAGCAGCTTAATATATTTTTTTAAGACTTTGAGTTTTTTAATGAGTTTTAGTTGAGACTTTTTCTTATCCACACTAATCACACACACAGGTGTTTTAGTCTCTGTCATATATTGTTTAAGTCCAATGACTCTTTTGCTTACTTCTTGCATCTTTTCAAGTAGCTTTTCATCAGAAAGTAACTCTTCGACACCATGTTCTACTTCATCTCCTGTTGCATCCACACCTAATTTTCCACCTACAAACTGTTCGGATGAAGAGTGGTCAAGATGATCCACTATCCCTTGCGTGATAAGGATATTATCTTTATCAAGTCTATTAAGTATGTGCATGGCCAACGCTTGACTCTCCTCAAGTTCTGGTGCATCCTCTCCTACAAAAAGTGCATGTTTGACAAAGCTCATCTGACCTACACCCCAAAATGCATGCATGAACTGCTGTGCATGCCCTTTATAGAGTGTTTTCATCTTAGCTAGTATAAGGTTATGGAAAACACCATTTTCAGGCATATTATAGTCTATGAGATCTGGTGCCATAGGTTTGAGCATCGGTAAGAAGATACGTTCTGTTGCCCAGCCCATATACTTGTCTTCCAATGGTGGTTTTCCTACCACAGTAGCTTGAAATACCGGATGTTTTTTCATTGTGATCGTCTCAACATCCATCACGGGGAAAGGCTCTTTGAGTGTATAGTAACCCGTATGGTCACCAAAAGGCCCTTCTATTTCTGTCAATTCAGGATCCACAAAACCTTCTATCACCACATCTACATCACGAGGGATGTAAATTTCATTGGTGATTGACTTTACCAGCTGTGCATTTTTATTACGTACAAAACCATAGAGTAACATTTCAAACATACCATGAGGCATCGGAGCTTGTCCACACCAGATGTAAAGAGGATCACCGCCTATGGCTACTGTTACAGGCATCTTTTTACCTGCTCTTTGATACTGGTCAAAGAAATGGGAAGCATCTTTATGTATCTGCCAGTGCATACCCAGTCTGTTTTTATCATACTGCTGAAGTCTGTACATCCCGAGGTTTTGTGTCTCTCCATCAAGACTCTTTGTATAGACCTGACCCATCGTGATAAAAGCACCACCATCTTCTTCCCAGGTTTTAAGTATAGGCAGTATGTCTAGATCTACCTCCTCTTTGGGAATGATGACCTCTTGACACTCACCTCTGAATTTTAACTGTTTGGGAAAGACATTTTTGAGTGAGAAAAGTTTAGGAAGCATCGCTAACTTCGCTTTAAATCCTTTAGGTGGTTTGAGCTTAAGAAGTTCGTCTATCCCCTCTGCAACATCATCAGGATGTTTACCGAAAATCTTTTCAGTCAGTTCTTTGTTGGCAAAAATATTCATCAGTACAGGCATATCATATTCTATGCCTTTGGCTTTGTTAATAGGGTTTGTAAAAAGAATAGGACGAGAGTCATCTGTTTTGACTTCTACATATGCGACATGAGGGATTTCAAGTTCTACATCAAGCGGTTCATCTATAATCTTTAAATTACCATTATCTTTGAGCCATTGTACTACGTCTTGCATTTATTATCCTCTTTTTTTCTAAAATATTATATCTATAAAGTAATTTACACTAGATGATTATGGTATGATAATTAAAAAGTATATAAGGGCATTTTGTCATGTTGAGCATTATAAAATATATTGTTTTTATTATCATTTTTATCTCACTTATACTTTTTTATCTTTTCTACACCCCTTTAGGGAATCAGCAGATATATAGTTCCGTAAGTTATGTGCTTACTAAGAAAGCAGGTTTAGACGTTGATGTTGAATCTATCAACATACAAAAGTATCCTTATCTTGAAGCAGATATGATCGTTGAAGACAACTATAACCTCAAACTTAAAGGCTTTTTGGAAAACAATCAGCTCGATATGGACTACACACTTACAAGCAACTGTCTTCAAAGTAGTATCTGTACCATAGATGATGAGATTAACATCGTAGGTCATATAAACGGTCCATTAGGTAATGCGATGGTTACCGGTGAAGGGAAAGCACTCGATGGCAATGTCAGTTATGAGTGGCTGAAACAGGAAGATACATTTAAAGATATCAATCTTGTTTTAAATGATATGAATTCAAGTAAACTTTTTACACTGCTTGGTCAAACTGCTCTTTTAGAAGGTAAAGCCAATGCAAATATACACTTTGACCTTATAAGCCAAGAGAGTAAAAAAGGTCAAATATCCTATGATGTAAAGAAGAGTGATATCTCAGGTTTAGTGGTTGACCTACATGCAAAAATAGATATAGATGATAATAATCAAACATTTATCATGGATATCACTGCACCAGAATTAACACTTCATCTTACTAAAGGACGTTATGACCAAGAGAAGAACTATGCCCATGCTTTCTATGCTCTGGACATTAAAGAATTAAGCCATTTAGAAAAGTTATTAGGCTACAAATATGTAGGTCCACTTTATGCCTTTGGTGAAATAGAGTATAACAACCATATCATCGTAAAGGGTCTCTCAAAAAGCTTTGGCGGGTTGATTGACTTTCTTTATGAAAAAGATGCACTAAAAGCTGATTTAACTGATGTGCCTTTCCAAAACCTCATGACAAAACTCTCTTATACACCTCTATTCGAGGCAAACACAACAGGACAGATACAATATAACTTTCTTACGAAGAGTATCAGAGCACAGACCAAACTCAAAAATGCAAAATTTTTACCTTCAGAACTTGTCGATACACTCTCTGAAAAGTCTGGTATCGAACTGAGTCAGGAAGTTTTTGATGACAGTAGTCTGAACCTCACATACAAAGACGACATCTTAACTGGTGATGTACGCTTTGCAAACAAAGAAAATCATTTGTTGTTAAGTGATGCAAAAGTGAATCTTACAAAAAAATCTATTGAAGCGACTATTGACCTGCAAACCCAAAAATATAAACTTGCTGGTAAAACATATGTTGCAAGTCTCGATGAAGCCACACCTATGCAAAATGCTCTGCAAGATACTTATCTTAGATTTAACGGGACTTTTAACACCCATTACAAACTTACACTAAATGGTTTGATCAATGACTCTTGGGCCAATATGGACTATGCCCTGAGTGCTGCACGTTTTCCCAGTCATGTATGTACTATAGAAGATGATATCAATCTTACCGGGCATGTCAATGGTCCTTTTTCTCGTTTACATATCAGCGGAGAAGGAGAAGCCCTTGATGGACATGTCAGTTATGATGGTGTCAAGATCAATGATAGATTGGAGAATTTTACCCTTGCCATGGATGGTATTCACTCAGTAAAACTTTCTACACTTCTTGGTCAAAAAACCTTTCCTAAAGGTAGAGCCGATCTGCATGCAGATTTTGAATATCTGAGTAAAGGAAGTAAAAAAGGTACACTTATCTATTCACTTGAAAAAAGTACTCTCGATAAACTTCCTTTCTCTTTACATACACAAATAAATCTTGACAATAGCAAACAAACTTTTACTGCCGATATCACTATGGCAAATGCTGAGATCAATATCACAAAAGGATCTCGTGATTCAGATGCAAATATTACAAGTGCTTTTTATGTTATAGATGTGAAAGATCTGACACCATTTGAAAAACTTTTCGGCTATAAATATAAAGGTCCGTTCTACGCTATGGGAGAAGCAACCCATCACAAACATTTTAAGATACAGGGAGTTTCTAAAACATTTGGAGGGATGCTCGATTTTGTCTATGAAAAAGATACGTTGGACATAGATCTGGATGATGTTTCTTTTAAAGAATTTATGAGCTTATTTCCAGTCCAAATTCTGATAGATGGAGATACAACAGGTAAGATCAATTATGACTTTATGAAAAAGCGTATGGTAGTGAATACTAAACTCAAAAATGCAAAATTCTTACATTCAGATCTCGTCAGTAATATCTATAAAAAAGCTGACGTCAATATGCTTGTGGAAGAGTTTGATGATAGTACTTTAGAAGCAAGTTATCAAAACGATATATTACAGGGAGATTTAAAACTTGCCAATGACAGAGGCCACTTCTATTTAACCAATACCATCATGAATACTAATAATAATACTATTAATGCATACTTTGATTTTAAAATGCAGGAGCAAGCGTTTTCAGGTAAAGTGTATGGAGCATTGGATGATCCAGAAGTAGACCTCAATATGAAAAAACTTATCAGACACAAAATGGATAAACAGATGGATTCAATGGTAGGAAAAGGAAACCGGGAGATGATGGAAAAAATGCCAATGGGTGAAGCAGCAAAAGATGCTGCTTCAGGTGTTGCTGGAGGATTTATGGGAATCTTTTTTTAATAGGACGTAACTACGCTATCACTGTAATTTACTTAGCCTAATGCTCAAGCAATCAGTCGATTTAAGATTAAACTATAACCTCTCTGGCATTTCATCTTTAAAGGCTATTGCTTCTGCTTTTTCGAGTATATTCAATGCACCATCCGCTATCATTGCTTCAGCCAATTGTTGACCTAATGTATCACATTCACTTACTTTTGATGTCAGTTCTTTATGCATAATGTTCGTACCGTCTGGGTAACCAAGCATCGCTTTAACTGTAATGTCATCACCAGAAATAATCGCATTGACAGCTACAGGAGCAGAACAGCCTGCTCCTATCTTAGAAACAAAGTCACGTTCTAACTTTGTGCAGATAAAAGAGTTTTCATCATTTAATGTCATTGCTATCTCACGGACTCTATCATTAGCGCTCACAATTTCAATACCTAAGGCAGCCTGTCCCATAGGTGGTATGAAGAAATCCAACTTTTCAACAAAAGGAATGTCTTTCAATAAGTCAAGTCTATACAGTCCAATATAAGCAAGTATAATCGCATCATACTGCCCTTCTTTGAGCTTTCTTAGCCTCGTGTTAACATTTCCTCTAAGTTCTTTTACTTTCAGGTCTGGACGTCTCTCAAGAAGTTGCATACGTCTTCTTAGACTTGTTGTACCTACAACTGCACCCTGAGGAAGGTCATCTAAACTTTTATAGGTATGTGAAAGTAATACATCACTCTGATCTTGACGTGTCGTAATAGCACATAGTTCTAACCCTTCAGGAATGTATGTAGGTACATCTTTAAGAGAATGTACTGCAAGGTCTGCATTCCCTTCAAGCATCTCATCTTCAAGCTCTTTGGTGAAGTGCCCTTTTCCACCTATGAGTGCAAGTGGTTTGTCCAGTATCTTATCACCTTTAGAAGTGATTTCATTGAGTTCTACTGTGATTTGGGGAAACGATGTTTCGATTCTCTCTTTGATGTGATATGCCTGCCATAGAGCAAGATTACTTGCTCTTGTTGCGATAATTAATTTTTCCACTGTTACCCTTGTATTCATGAGTATAAGAAAAGCCCTATACCCTATACTAACTATATTATTTTATGAGCTTTTTATACCCGTCACGCATTTTATCCCACTCACCATCTACATAGATAGTAGGTGTACCTGAAACCATCATTTTACCCGCAGCCATTTCATCTGCTCTCATCGCTGCTTTGACCTCTTTTGCATCTACCTGTGCAGCAGTCACACTATAACCTGCATGGCTTTTGACTGCCGCAAGTATCTTAGTCATGTCTGTCTCTTTTGGATTGATCTTCAATGAATAGATCTTTTCAACCACATCCATTTTACCTTCATGTTGTGCAACATGCATCACACGTGTCAGGATGTCTGAAACCGGATGTATACGAAGCAACGGCAAATGGTAATAATAGACTGCAATTTTTGTAGGGTTCTCTCTAGATGCTTTAAAGATTGCCGGTACCACTTCTTGGCAGAATGGACATTGAGGATCAGAGAAGATCAGTATTTTATGTTCTGCATCTTTGTTACCAAAAAACAGGTGAGCATCATCATAATAACTCTGAGGTACAGTAGGTTTGATCTCATCTCTGTAGTCATTTCCCGTTTTTAGATTCACTAAATGTCCTGTAACAAGTCCATCTTTCACAAACATCATTTCAGGTGCATGTATCTCTTTTTTCTGATACTCTAGATCCATAGTCGTTAAGAGAATAGTCCATCCTGGTAATCTTTCATCTGTTTTAGACTCAAGAACCGTCACACCTTTTACTGTGACTTGTGGGTTTTTCACCACCGCCTTTTTAACATATTTAACTAATAATTTATTATCTGGCTGTGCGTTTGCACTAAGAGCTACGGTCGCTGTGACTGTGCTCATCAATAATTTCGACATCAATGACATTATCATCTCCTTGTTTGGTAAAATGTGTTGTTCGTTCAGGTGTTATTTTAGCAATAAATTGTAAATAAACCGTGTAAAAAAGTGCAATAACGCCTAAAAAATCACTAAAGACTCCCGGGATAATGAGAAGTATCGCACCGATAAAATAAGACATGCTTGCATTTTGGAATCTTCTCATATCAAGTTTACCCTGTCTCATCGACTGCATATTGCCCATCATCGTTTGGGATGACTTTTGTAAAAGCATCATTCCTAAAGCAAAACTAAGTACGATCCATACCACTGACCAAAAGAAACCTATGGTCTCTCCAGTCTTTAAAGAAAGATAGAGTTCGATAAGAGCAAAAGGTATAATTAAAAAGATCATTTAAAATCTTTCTGACAATAGATCAGCTATGGTTTCAACAGAGACTTCTTCTTTTACCATACCATCTCTGCTTAAAAACTCTACTATACCATCTGAAAGTTTTTTACCTATAACTACCGCATGTGGAACACCGATGAGCTCATAATCCTTCATCTTAGCCCCAAATCTGTCTTTTCTTTCGTCAAGTAGGACATCCACACCTTTAGCCAACATCGCTTCATAAAGTTTTTCGCCTAAAGCTACCTGCTCCTCATCTTTGATATTCGAAACAATGACCTGTAGATCGAACGGTGCAGATTCTTTCGTCCAGATACACCCTTTATCATCATGGTTCTGCTCGATAATGGCTGCAAGTAAACGGCTTACACCTATACCATAGGTTCCCATGACCATCGGTTGTGATTTACCGTTTTCATCTAAGAAGTTTGCAGCTAACGGTTCAGAGTATTGTGTTCCTAGTTGGAAAATATGCCCTGCTTCTATCCCTTTGGTGTAACGCAATGATCCACCACAAGTGGCACAAGCGTCTCCCTCTTGAACTGCTGATATATCAGCATATGATTTTTCTTCTGCAGTGAGACTGTCTAGCCCTTCTAAAGCATTGTCTACAACCAGTGTTTCTATCGTCGCTGTCTCTTCATACTCCACAAGGTCATTTGCATTGACCGCATTACATGCTTTTACATCCTGAAGTTCTACAGATGCAGGTAAAGCAAAATGTACTACTTTTGTTACCCCTTCATCGTAAAGTGCCTTCATTGCAATAATTTTTATCTCTGTAGATGCATCATATGTTTTTGGTTTTGCAACAGCAGCTTCTATATTGGCTCCATAGTCACAGTCATCACATACCACGATCGTATCTTCACCAGAGTCAGCCAGTACCATAAACTCTTTACTTCCAGATCCACCGATTGCACCAGAGTCCGCATCTACTACTCTAAACTCTAGTCCAAGGCGTGTGAATATTTTTTTATACGTCTCTTCCATCAGTGCAAATTCTCTTTGCATATCTTCAGTAGAAGCATGGAAACTATAGGCATCTTTCATCAAAAACTCTCGTCCACGCATCAGACCGAATCTTGGTCTGATCTCATCACGGAATTTGAGATTGATCTGATAGACATTTAAAGGAAGTTGTTTATAACTTTTAACCGTTTGTCTCACAAGGTTTACCATCATCTCTTCATGCGTTGGTCCTAAAATAAAGTCATTATTTTTACGGTCTTTAAAACGTAATAACTCTTTACCATACTTCTCTAAACGACCGCTCTCTTCCCAGAGTGCTGCAGGAGTAACAAAAGAAAGGCTTACCTCTTGACATCCCGCTTTGTCTAACTCCTCTTTTACCACTGCATGTACTTTATCAAGTATCTTTTTACCCAAAGGTAAAAAATTATAGAGTCCACTTCCGCCTACTGACTGTATAAATCCACCCCTTATAAGGTAGATATGACTTGCCAATGTTGCGTCATTTGGTGTCTCTTTGGTTGTAGGGATTAATAATCTTGAAAATCTCACGCGTTGTATCCTTTTGTATGATGGTCATTTTTATACTGTTTTAAGTCAATATTTTCTGTATCGATATTGAACATTTTTTTTACTGACTCTATACAGTTTGAATTTTTCTTATCTGCAGAAGAGTGTCTGAGGTTTTGTGTAGGTTCATGTAAAAAACGATTGAACATTTGCTCTGCCATTTTGCGCATGTTCTCTTCAACATCTGCTGGCACAAAACCTTTTTTTATCGCCCGTTGCATCTCAATATCTATGGCTTCATTTACCTGTTCTCTCATCTCTTTGATCACCGGTTCTATGGAGAGTGCTCTTAGCCATGCATAAAACTCTTCTCTATATCTTTCTACTATCTCTGCTGCTCTTACTGCTTGTTCTTCACGTAATGCATGATTGTCTTGAGAAATGGTACGAAGATCATCTATTCGAAAGATCTGCAATTTCTCTAACTCCATCTCTTCGATATCTCTAGGAATTGCCATATCAAACCAGAGTCTTGGTAGAGTCTCATTTTCTATCAGATCTCGTGTAATGATAGATTCTCTCGCCGCAGTTGCAGAGAAAATAAGTCGGTAACGATTTACATACTTTTGAAGTTTTTCCATTGGTGCTGCTTTCACATTTTCACCCAATTTATTGGCTACAAGTTCAACTTTTTCTTGGTCTCTTCCCAACATTATCACATCACACCCTGCTCTAAGCAGATGTTTTGCGGCAAGGACACCCATTTCACCTGCGCCTATGACAACTGCTGTCATACCGGCCATATTGTCACCTAAGATCTTATGTGCCTGTGCCACAGCGACGGATGCTATGGAAATAGGATTTTGGGAGATGTTAGTAGCATTACGTACTTCTGCTGCACACTTCACAGCATAAGAGATGATGCGGTTCAGTTTACGTCCTGCAGTTCCATTACTATGAGAAAGCATAAATGCCTCTTTTACCTGTCCTGTGATCTGTGACTCACCTACAACCAAAGAGTCCAATGAAGAGACCACAGAAAAGATATGCTGTACAGCCTCTTCATCATCATAACGTACACCTGTCGACTTCACATCATAAAAATTCAATTCACTTTTCTGACTCATCAATCCCAATACGGTATGATAACTTGAAAAGTTATCACGTGTTGCCAATACGATTTCAACACGGTTACAGGTAGAGACAATAAATGCTTCATGAATAAAATCAAATTCAACCAGTTGATTCAGCATTTCTATTTTTTCTTCATTATTGGCAAATGCCAACTTCTCTCTCATGCCCTGATCACAATTTTTATGGGAAAAACTCATTACTTGATAATACATTAAAAATCCCTTTCGATCATCTGCATCGCGATATTGGAGAGTGCGCTTTCATCTTTATCACTCATCAGTGTTATCGCCTCTTCTATCAGTACTTTGGCTTCTTCATAACTTTTTTGTATCACTTGATGTTCCTGCATTTTCATTTTGATCCAAAGTTGCTCTTCGGAAGAGAGCTTCTTTGCATGGAGTGATTTTAATTTCTCTTTTTCATCCCTACCCAATAGTTCATAAAGATATATATATGGCAGTGTCGTTTTTCCCTCTTCAAAATCATGTAAAGCGGGTTTACCTAATGTAGCAGCATCAGCCGTAATATCAAGCAGATCATCTATCATTTGAAATGCAATACCCAGATTTCTACCGTATGTCATATAAGCATCTTTAGACTTACCGGCTAATAAGGCTGCAGCACCTGCACTTGCTTCCATAAGAGAAGCCGTTTTTTGGTATATCATCTCAAGATAAACATCTTTGTCTAAGTTAAATTTTTTTGAGAGTGAAACATCTTTAAGTTCTCCAAGGCTGAGTTGAACAACAGCATTTGAGATCACTTTAGCCACATCCGGACCAATATTATTTAACTCTAAAAAACCTTTTGAATAAAGGATATCGCCAAGCATAATAGCTGTTTTGTTGCCATAGAGTGCATTGAGAGAAGGTTTTGAACGTCTGGTATAGGCATCGTCTATAACATCATCATGTAAGAGGCTTGCAGCATGTATCATCTCTACAATAGCAGCAGTCTT
>CAKZWP010000001.1:0-9956 GCA_937921845.1 uncultured Sulfurovum sp. | reverse complement strand
CTGGTTTATGACAGAAAGACAGACACTGTAACCCATACCACTTTTCAACACTTACTGGACTTTCTACCCAAAGAGTGTGACGTATTTCTCAATGACACTCGTGTCATTAAAGCACGTATTTTTGGCCATAAAAAATCTGTGAACAATCAAGGGGGAGGCAAAGTAGAACTTCTTTTTAATAAACCCCTGGATGCACATCACTATCTTGTACTCATCCGAGGTAAGGTCAAGATAGGGACAGAACTTTTATTTGATGATGACTTGGTTGCCACTGTCACCGGTTTTAATGATGATGGTTCACGTATCGTCACTTTTTCTCATCATGGCAAAGCAATACGTTTTGAAGAGCTAGTGCTCGTTCTAGATGACATTGGTCATATTCCCTTACCACCGTATATGCAAAGAGAAGACAATCAAGAAGATGAAACAGACTATCAAACACTTTTTGCCAAAAATGCAGGTGCTGTTGCTGCACCTACTGCCTCGCTGCACTTTACCCCTGAACTTTTCACAGCGTTAGAAGCGAGACATAAGACACATAAAGTCACTCTCCACGTGGGTGCAGGGACCTTTAAACCTGTCGAGGCTGAAGAGATACTGGACCATCCTATGCATTCAGAGTATTTTGATATTCCTGAAACATCTGCGAAAGTATTAGACAGCGAAACACCTCTTTTGGCCATAGGAACAACGGTTACAAGAACGATTGAGTATTATGCACGAACCAAAAAAACACAAGGAGAGTGTGACCTCTTCTTGAACCCTTCCAACCCTCCTCAAAGAGTCACCTATCTACTCACCAATTTCCATTTACCTAAAAGTACACTTATCATGCTTGTCTCTTCTTTTATCGGAAGAAAAAAAACGTTAGACTTATATAAAGAGGCCATAGAGAAAAAATATAGATTTTTCTCATATGGGGATGCGATGTTAATACTTTAGAAAGGGGTATCTATGACATCTATGTGGAAATATATTTTAATACTGATATCAACTCTGTTTATTTTTACTGGATGTGCACAGAAAAAACCATACAACTATCCCAATTATGAAATCATCAAACCTGAAGAAAGCTGTAAGCCCAACAGAAACAACATTCAAGACCTGTTAGACTCTTATCTTGGGAAACCTTACGTCTGGGCAGAAGAAGGCCCTCACGCATTTGACTGTTCCGGACTCACCTATAACATTTATGGCTCTATGGGTATAGAGATTCCCCGCGTAGCAAGAGAACAGGCAAAAATGGGGAAAAAAGTCACTTTTAAAAACTTACATTATGGTGATCTTATCTTCTTTGGTTCAACCAACAAAAGAAGTAAGTATATCAATCATGTAGGTATCTATCTTGGAGACGGATGGTTTGCACATGCCAGTAGCAAAGAGAGAAAAGTCACTATTAGTCACTTTGAAAAAGAACCTGTCTATGTCAAACGTATGAAAGTATGTAAACGCTATTTGAGTGAAGATGAACGTGCAAAATATATGAATTGTGATGTACCCTTACAACAGATGGAAGTTACAAGTTCACGCTATACCACACCATGGCAGCCTGGAATGAAACTGCCTAAAAAAGCTGTACCGAGCTAAATAGTTGATTAAAGAAAATCCAAATGCATCTACCAATAGTACTATGAGAAAAATCACATATCTCTCCTTAGCCTTTACACTGTTATTAATGTTAAGCGCATGTAAGCCTGACCCCCATCCTAAAAATCCCAATTATGCGATTAAAAAACCTTTGGTAAAGTATGAACCGAACAAGAAAAGTCTTGACAGAATGGTCAAAGAACTTCAAGGACGTCCTTATGTTTGGGCAGAAGAAGGACCAAATCAATTTGACTGCTCTGGATTTACCTACTACATGTATGGATCTATGGGTATAGAGATACCCCGTGTTGCCAGAGAACAGGCAAAAAAGGGAGATGAGATCAAGATGCATGAGTTAGTCTATGGTGACCTAATCTTCTTTGACACAGACAAAAACCCCAAAGGAAAGATCACCCATGTAGGTATGTATCTGGGTAACGGTTGGTTTACCCATGCAAGCACTACCGAATATGAGATCGTCTACTCCAATCTCAATACTTCTCCTTATTACAAAAAAAGACTGCGTATCTGTCGAAGATATCTACCTGAGGCAAAAGAAAAGATCGCAATGGGCGATGCAAAACCGTGGAAAAGTAAAGAAGCTGTGAAAGCCAAAGTTTCTCCAGCCCCTACTGTGCCTAAGGTCACGCAAAAACATGGCTTAGGTAACTTTTATGTACAGGTAGGTTCCTTCTCAGGGAAACCACAAGATGCTTTGCTTAGCAAGATCACAAGAGCCGGATATCATTATAAACTCATTGCATTTCCCATCAATGGCAAACAGATATCTAAACTTCTCATAGGACCATACAGGAAAAGATCTGATGCAGTTGAACTTTTAGAAAAAATTAAAGCACAGATACAAAAAGACGCCTTTATCGCAGAGATTCGTTAACAATATAACATCTATCAAGCTGCTGTGATATATTTCTTGATAGAACGGTTTAATGTTTGTATCTCAAATTTATACTTCTCATTATAATTGACAAGTAATTCATATTTCTTGTAGAGGATCTGGTGAAGAATCTCATTGATCAAAGTATACATATCCTCTGCACCAATGGTTCCTGTTAATCCTCTCATGTCTATACATAGCATCTTGACCTGTTCATAGCGGTGCTCCTGTATCAATTTAATGAAAATTTCATCACTTGCACCATACGCTGTAGTAAACTCTTTAAGCACTTCTCTATAGAGTGCTTCACTGTTATTGGCATGTTTGATACCAGTTTCGAGATTGATCCCCTGATACTTGGTGACCTCTTTGGTCTCAACTGTTTCTTCCTGATGTACTGCCACCTCTGTATCCGAAAGATAGATCTCCAGTGCCGTATAAAGTTTACCGATATTAAGCGGTTTTGCTAAAAATGCATTAATACCACAGTTGAACATTTTTTGAATTTCACTCTCCAAGACCAATGCGGTAAATGCAACGATAGGCATGGTATCAAACTTACTGTCAAGACGTATCATCTGTGTAGCTGTATACCCATCCATGATAGGCATATTGATATCCATAAGCACTAAATCAAATTGAACATCACTCTCTTTCACCATATCAACTGCTTCTTGTCCATTATTTGCAATACTGATACTCATATCGGAATGGTGCAATAAACTCATAAGCACTTTTTGGTTGATAATGTTATCCTCTACAATAAGAAGGTTTTTCCCAGAAAAGGCTTTAAAGGATTGCTGTGTAATACCTTTTGTTTCAACAATATCTTTTCTGTATGTCTGTATCTGCTTGCCTTCATCCTTTTTCTCGTCTTCCTCATGTGCAGGAACTTTGATATCATACATATTCACAATCATCTCAAATACACGCTCTTGATTGAGTGGTTTAAAAAGGTGCGCATCTATCACTTCATCTACAAAATTCTTTTTATTGGTCTGGAGCAATGAATTGAGTGCTATTACCTTAAGTTCTTTGCCCATCTTTATTTGATTCAAATACTTAACCAGTCTGACATTAAAGAGACCTTCATTTAAAATAACGATGTCATAAGGGGTTAAATTGGGAATATTTTTCATAAACTCCTCTTGAGAAAGCACCGTCACTTCATGTCTGAAGTATGCAAACATTTTTTTGACAGCCAGAGCTGAATTATAATTTGAATCCACAATAAATACTTTTTTCTCTATCAGTACTTTCTGAGGCAGTCTGTACATTCTCTGATTTGTTCTATCCACTACATTAAAAGGTAAAGAGAGTGTAAAGGTGCTACCCTTTCCTTCAATACTCTGTACAGAAATTTTACCATGCATCATCTCCACCAACTCATGTGCCACAAAAAGACCAAGACCCACGTATGTGCCTGTCTCTTCATCATAATAAGGTACAAATAGATCTTCTAACACTTCAGCATCAAGTCCTCTACCCACATCGGAAAACTGAAACTGAAGTTCTACATCTTCTTCAAAAGTATCAAACTTGGATATCCCTAATTTGACCTCCTCTATATCTGATTGAGCCATAATGTGTTCAAGTATACTTTTAAGTGCTTGCCCTAAATGAAGAGAGTCTCCCACTAAACGCCGTGGTACATTTTTTTCTATATCAAAAATAAGTTCAACCTGACTCCCTGAAAATTGTGAACAGATACTCCCTGATAATTCATTCAGTACATTATTAATATTAAACTCTTCATTGACTATCTCAATTTTCTTTGACTTTAACCTGAGAAAGTCTAGAAGATCATTGGTGACATCTAAAAGTCTACTCTCAACATTCGTCAACATATTTTCTTTATTTTGAAAAGAATTGGATGTTTTATCTATGACTTGATGACTTTTTTCAAGTGCCTGTTTTGCGATATCATGAATATTTTCACTCATATTGGTAAGCAAGAGATTTTGATTTTTTTCCATCTCCAACTGTTTGTCAAACATGGACTGGTGTAATTGCTGCATCTTCTGCATTTTTTGAGATGACACGTACAATATGGCTATACTCACAATTCCCAGAGCGAAAAGAGCAATCCATAGCCAGAAGGTTTCCGATGCTACACTTTCATTTATCTGTGCATAACTCATACCACTTAAGCCTATAACGGCCATACTTATTTTCTTCAAATGCATACGATATTACCTTATTGTCATAATTTAATATTCTCCATGCTGACATTTCCCTACTACAATTCTATCGAAGGATTTTATTTTTTTACTTATTTAAAAGTATAATATTTTATATTGGCTCCAACTCAGGCTCTAGATAATAGTTTTTATACATATGTCATATTTAAAGAAATTAGAGAAGATGACAAAAGTTTAGGTACAATTTCACTATGAAATTAGCCAGTATAGATGTAGGACTTAAACGTATAGGTGTGGCAATCTGCCTCGATGGAAAGATTGTCATACCTCAAAATGCCATCCTGCGAAAAAACCGTAATCAAGCTGCAAGAGATGTTAAGACTTTTTTAGAAGAGTGGGAGATAGAAAAACTCATTGTAGGTCTGCCGAAAGATGCTGAGAGTTCTGAAGAGATGGAAAGACGTATCAAACATTTTGTTTCTTTACTTGACTTACAGATAGAAGTAGTTTATCAGGATGAACAGAGTTCAAGTATTGAAGCAAAAGAGCTTACAATGGGTCAGTTTAAACACAAAAAAGATGGCAAACTCGACTCTATCGCTGCAAAGATCATTTTGGAACGATGGCTGGGACAGTAAAAATTAGAGTTTCTTCTTTAATCCCTGAATTCTTTTGTATGCCTTATTGATACTCTCCTCTGTCACCTCTCCGCTTTGAACCAATCTCACTATGGTGTCGACCAATTTTTTTGTACTAACAGTTTTTTTGGGATCAAGCTGGTTCCCTATCAGCAAAATGTCATCTCCTGCATTGATCGCCAATTTTAGTGTATTTTTCAACCCATACTTTTGACTGATAGCACCCATTTGAAGGTCATCTGTGATGACCACACCATGGTATCCCAGTTTCCAGCGTAACATCTTTGTAACTGTATCGTAAGAGAGACTCGCGGGGTATTTGGCATCTATTTTTTTATTAAAGACATGGGCGACCATCACTGTATCCGCCTTGTCTTTTAAAAGTCTATAAGGTTCTAACTCTACTTTTTGCCAAAGGTTCGTGACATCAACAAAGCCTTTATGTGTGTCTCCTACCGAAGAACCATGACCTGGAAAATGCTTAATGGAGGTAAGTACACCATTACTGTGCATTGCATCGATGAAGGTAGAGGCATAATCTGCTACCATTTTAGGATCTTTACCAAAAGAGCGTCCTAAGCCATGAATAACATGGTTTTTCATATTGATATCCAGATCCACTACAGGAGCAAGATCATAATTGATACCTACACTTCTTAGTTCCTCACTCATTTTTGTATAGGTTTCTTTTATTTTACTTTGATCCATTTTGATCACATCAGAGGCTTTAGGAAACTTCCCGTAAAAACCATATTTACTTTTAAGTCTCTGAACCTTCCCTCCCTCTTGATCTACAGCAATGAGTAATTTCCCATCCCTGCTGCATGCCTGCAGTTCTTTGGTCAGGCTGGCTAATTGCTTTTTCGTAGCAATATTCTTTGGCTTATTTTTATCCACCGGGTTATAGTCAAATAAAATCACTGCTCCAAGATTATATTGCTTTATATCTTTACAAATCTGGCTTCCTTTGGGTGCATGTGTACCATGAAATCCAACCATAAGCATTTGACCTACTCTTTCCTCAAGTGCTAACTCTTGTGCCCATGCGTGCGTAAGTAAAAACAGACCCAGTAATAAAACTTTTTTTATCATAAAAAATATCCTTCATGTAATCTCACTATTATAGTGTAACTACTCTTTATTTGCATACGGTTAACCTTAGTGTATTACACTACACCTACAAGAGCATCTGGGACACCTAAAATATCCCCCCTCCCTTTTATAAATATTTTAGGACTCCTTTTAAAAATATTTTTCTCCTTTTGTCCCAAAGATGCTCTTTGAAAAAATCTTTTACATAATTCAGACCAATTACACAATTTTTACATCTTCATAGTGTATAATCTATAAAATCATATATAAAGGCTCATTTTATGAAAAAGCTATTGACCACATCCCTTCTACTCTTATCACTCTTAACCTATACACAAGCAGCAGAAATGACTATGACAGACATTAAGGGGAAAACTTATGATATTACAGGTACAGAACAGGGACTTTTAATTAAAGGTCTTGAAGGAAAAGTAGTCTTTTTAGAATTTTTTGGACATAAATGTCCTCCTTGTTTAGCTTCAATCCCACACTTGATCAAGTTGCAAAAAAAACATAAAGATAATTTAGCCATTGTCTCAATTGAAGTACAAGGTTACAATCAAGAGCAGACCAAAAAGTTTGCAAAAGAAAAAGGGATGAACTACATTGTAGTGTCTGAAGAAAAAGCTTCTGAATTGGTAAATTACATCCAGCAAAGAGCACAATGGAGAGGAAGTATTCCTTTCTTGGTAGCTTTAGATACTAAAGGTGATGTACAATTTGTACAAGCAGGTATGCTTCCGGAAGCATCACTCGAAGAACTCATCTCACAACTTTCTAAAACAACAAAATAATCTCTCTTATTCTATCTCCCCTCTTCATACAGGGAGATATTTTCACTAAGATAATCTGACGATACCATTTTCTATCGTGATGATCCCCTCAAGTTCTGCTTCATACACCCTGTCACCAAATTTTTTAAGACTCTCATCAAAAGTAGGTGTCGTTTGGCAAAAATAAAAGAAATCATCTTTTTCTAACTCATCATTTGCGATCTGTCCAAAAGTAGAAGCAAACGCTTCTATATCGTGTATGGCTGTAGCCTGCTTGTTATGTAACAACTGGTTCGTGCCCAAACTCTCATCTAGTCTTTGAGGAAGTACAAATATCTCTTTACCCATCTTCAAAGCATACTCCACTGAACGTATGGAACCACTATTCAAATCTGCCTCTGTAACGATAAGTATATCACCAAGTGCAACAACCAGTTCATTCCGTACCACAAAACTCCATCCTGTTGCCCTGAAACCATCATTAAATTGGCTTAGTAAAAGTCCTTTATTCTCTATACTCTCTATAAGATTTTTATTGACTGCAGGGTAGCGTATATCCAATCCATTTGCTACCACTGCAATAGTATTCCCTTCTCCTGCTCCAGCATGTGCTATGGTATCTACTCCCATGGCTGCACCACTAACCACACATACACCTCGTTTGGCTAAAGCGTTGGCAAGAGTGTAGGTACACTGTCGTGTGTAGTTGGAAGGTCGTCTTGTCCCTACTATAGAAACTTTAGGTCGTTGTATTAGATCTAAGTTACCCTTATAAAAAAGGGTAGAAGGATACTTCTTCATTCCCTCCAAAGTGGGTATATACTGAGTGAGTATTTGACTCATACGATGCCTTTTTATGCCTATGATATCATAGAGGTATACCCAGTATTAAAAATATTTCATATTGTCATACTTTTGAAAAGAGTATGGCAATTCATATTGTGCCCTGACTAAAAGGAGGAAATGCCCTTGGGGTGCATATTATTGATAGAGTTCATCGATATAAACCAGTTCTACATCGTTGAAGATACTTGCTGCACTCGAGAGTGCCTTCATGGTCATTTTGTGTGGATGTCCTATAGCGATAGCATAGCCTCTTTTCTTTGCCATCTTAACTGCCTTTTGAAGCTGTCTATGGATATAAGGCACATTATGTTCATTGTCTATAAAAACATCTCTTGCTACATAGGCATCACCAAACGCTTCAGTTATCTTAGGTACTTTGGTCGAACCAATGGTTCGACTATCGACAAAAACAAACCCTTCTTTACGAAGTGCCGTATAGAGTGTCTGCATCGCATCATGATCATCTGTAAATACAGAACCCGTATGGTTGTTAACATAACGTGCGGTAGGGAAAAGTGTTCTAAGTTCTTTCACTCTAGCCTCAATCTGTTCTTTACTAAATGTAGTAATGAGTGTTTTATACTGCTTGTTAAACTGCGAAGTACCTGACTCCATCGGCAAGTGAATCATATAATGTTCCAGTCCTGAAGCTAGAGTATGAGAGGTCATGGAACGTTGTGATGGAGGGAATATGGAAGGGGTCATCTTTATGCCTGTAGCCTGTATCCTATTGAGCTGACGTTTTGTTGACACATCATCTATAATAATCGCAAGTTTTGGCTTTTGCATCTTGTCTGCCAATGTAATATTTTTGGCTATCTTAACTTTTACCAGTTCTTCCTTTTTGACGATCTTCTCTTCTTGTACTTGTTCTTGAAGCAGAGGCTTAGCAGAAGTTTTGTTTTCTATCTTTGGTACTTTCTTCTTAACAGACTCTTTTTTTTCTTGAGGTTTTTGTGTTTTTATTTTCGACAGGTCCTCTAAAAGTTTCTTTTTACTCTCTGGTTCATACGTCTTATAGGTCTGCGCTATTGGATTTTGACCATTTCCTGTATCATGCTGCCCCAAAAAATATCCAAAAGCGACCAAAGAGATCATCAAAAACACACCCAAAACAATAAAGATACTTTTTTTGAAAGTAGAACCTTTTGTGCTCTTTCTGCGTCTTCTCTTTCTTGTTGGCGTTTTTCTTGTAGAAGATTGAGTATTTGTTTTTTTGGGTTGCGTTGCCATAAAGTCCACTAGTTTTAAATTTCAACTATTGTAACAAAGTAGCATTAAGAATGAGATATAAAATTATAAAAGGATAAGAGAAAATAAGACTAACGAAAGATTTGTAGTTATTTGTGTTAGATTTGAATGTTTGGGTAAGAGAGGCTACGAGCAGTAGCTGACCGCACCCATCATTCAAAGACTGAGTATCTGGCGCTAAATGCCGATACCCCCGTCGCTAAAGCGAAAGAGGGGTGCAAATAACCAAAAAAATTAGTTAGTTTCTTGGTCTACGATTTTACCTGCTGAAATCCACGGCATCATTTCACGAAGCTTGTTACCAGTTTTAGTAATAAGCTTTTCTTTGTCATTAGCACGTTCTGCATTCATTCTTGGGTATCCTGCTTGACCTTCAAGGATAAAGTCTTTTGCAAATCTACCGTCTTGGATCTCTGTTAAGATATCTTTCATCGCTTGTTTTGACTCAGCGTTGATTACTCTTTTACCAGAAACATAATCACCATACTCAGCTGTGTTAGAGATAGAGTATCTCATGTCAGCGATTCCACCTTCGAACATAAGGTCAACGATAAGCTTAAGCTCGTGAAGACATTCGAAGTATGCAAGTTCTGGAGCATAACCAGCTTCTGTTAAAGTTTCGAAACCAGCTTGTACAAGTGAAGCAGCTCCACCACAAAGTACTGCTTGCTCACCAAAAAGGTCAGTTTCAGTTTCATCTTTGAAAGTTGTTTCAATGATCGCAGTTCTACCA